>JASFHU010000197.1:0-7393 GCA_050123055.1 Anaerolineae bacterium | reverse complement strand
CCGGGGGCCTGTTCGCCATCTTTGTAGGGAGCGAAGAACCGGCTGCAGATGCGGCGATGCTAAGCCATAGCCCAGAGATCGGCTACGCCCGGCAGGTCGCCATCTCGATGATGGCCCGGCTCTTCCGTCTCGAGGCGGAATCGGAAGGACAGCTAAGAGTCGTGCGCACGGCTGACCAGCTCTCCGCCTGTCTCGAGGAGGGCGTGCTGGCCGCCGTCATGCACTTTGAGGGTGCCGAAGCCATCGACACCAACCTGGATGCCCTCCTCGTCTTTTATGAAGCGGGGCTTCGTTCGGTGGGGATCGTATGGAGCTGGTCCAACGCCTTTGGCCATGGCGTCCCCTTCCTCTTTCCCGACTCGCCCGATACCGGGCCGGGCTTGACCGACGCGGGAAAGGCGCTGGTGCGTGGCTGCAACGAGCTCGGGATCCTGGTCGACGTCTCTCATCTGAATGAGAAGGGATTTTGGGACGTAGCCCGCATCTCCGATGCCCCCCTGGTCGCCACCCATGCTGGCGTGCACGCACTGTGCCCTTCGACCCGGAACCTGACCGACGCACAACTGGACGCCATCGGCGAGACCGGCGGGCTGGTGGGTGTCAACTTTCACGTTGGCTTTCTGCGGGCTGACGGCCAGGACGACGAAGAGACGCCGATCGAGGACATTGTCCGCCACATCGACTATATCACCGAGCGCATTGGGCTCGATCACGTGGCCTTTGGGTCCGACTTTGACGGAGCCACGATGCCCCGCGACCTCGGCGACGTGACCGGGCTCCCCAAGCTCATCGGGGCGCTGCAGGCACACGGTTACGGGGAGGAGGAGCTAAAACAGATCACCCATCAAAACTGGCTGCGCATCTTTCGCCAGACCTGGAAGCGATCCTGACAGGGTCTCAGACAACTTGTTACATTATTCCAATTGACGTTTGTCAACAAAACTGGTATAATCTTTCTGCCGAAAGGATACGGTACCGAACCATTGCAGGTGCATAAGCATTAGGAGGGAGTGAATGAGCGAAAAGGCCATGTCTTGTGTCCAGTCAGCACGGGGACCGCTGGCGCCTGCCGCGCCCCAGACACCCATTGAGGGCGAATCTCAAATATCCGAAAAGGAGGAAGAAATGGCATTAGCGAAGGTGGGACACGAAGCCCCTGATTTCGAGGCCACAGCCTTTGTGGATGGCGGCTTCAAAAACATCAAACTGTCAGACTATCGAGGGAAATGGGTAGTGCTCTGCTTCTACCCTGGTGACTTTACCTTCGTCTGACCGACGGAACTGTCGGCCGTGGCCGT
This sequence comes from Anaerolineae bacterium, assembly GCA_050123055.1. Lineage (GTDB taxonomy): Bacteria > Chloroflexota > Anaerolineae > JAAYZQ01 > JAAYZQ01 > JASFHU01. The sequence goes on along the minus strand of JASFHU010000197.1, from coordinate 6,095 downwards.
CAAGGTTCCGGAATTGGAAAAGCTGGGCGTGCAGGTGCTGGCCATGAGCACCGATAGTCGTTTCAGCCACAAGATCTGGCAGGAAGAAGAACTGTCCAAGATGGTCGATGGTGGGGTACCTTACCCCATGCTCTCCGACCAGACTGGGGAGATTGGCAAGATATATGGCGTGTATGACCCGGCCGCGGGCGTGGACATCCGCGGACGGTTCCTCATCGATCCCGACGGCGTCATCCAGGCAATGGAGGTGTTGACGCCACCGGTAGGCCGCAATGTGAGCGAACTGTTCCGCCAGGTGCAAGCGTTCCAGTTGGTGCGGGAGACAAAGGGCGCCGAAGCCACACCGTCAGGTTGGCAACCAGGCAAGCCCACCCTCAAGGTCGGCCCGGACCTGGTGGGTAAGGTCTGGAAGGTCTGGACGACGGACCTGGCCTTCTGAACCACCTGTCCTCAACAACGAGACCTGCTCGCCTTCAGGGGTGGGCAGGTCTTTGTTTTGGCACTGTACCATTGGCCAGCCGCTGGAGCCCGGCAAGCGCCGAACTCAACAGGCTTCCGTACGCGGTCCCCTTCCCAGCACCCCGGGCTAACTTGGCCAGCCTTCTCTGATCCGCCTCACGCTGTGCATCCTTGATCCGTGCTTGAGCCTCGCCTACTACTTCCCATCGAGCAAAGGTTGAATCCTTCCACATCGTATTACCCTCCTCCTCAGGTTTCTCAGATTGCCTTCGACTCCAGGGTTAGAATACCAGGTTGGATCTGGGCAGGAAAGGGTCGATGGGCCTATTGTGCGTAGGAAGCAGGGCCCATTATTGGCTGGGGCTTGCTCGCTGCTCTACGGGCTCGACCGGGCTCCACTGCCACCCCTCCCCCTTTTTGGCAACAGTGCCCAGGCTGGGAAAGGGGTAAAAGTGCGTCCCAACCACCAGTGCCTTCTCGGTCGCGGCCAGGTCAAAGATCCGGCGGTTGCTGACAATGGCTGCCCGGGGCAGAATGTCGTAGCTCGGGCGCCATTCGGGGTGCTCCAGGTGAAGGATATGTGTGGCCGTATCGCCGACGTAGAGCAGTTGCTCGTCCCTGGAGGACACGGACACCACCATATGACCCGGCGTGTGGCCGGGCGCGGGGATGGCGCGGATGCCGGGCACGATCTCCGCTTCACCCTCGAGGAGGTTCATCCGATCTTGCAGGGCTTCGAGGCTCTTGCGTGCCAGACGCACGAACCACTTGGGAGCCTGATCCATCGACTCGTCAGAGAACCAAAAATCCCACTCATCCTTCGAGATATGGTACTTGGCGTGGGCGTAGACGGGATTGCCTTCGCCATCAAGCGTGCCGCCGATGTGGTCTGGATGGGCGTGGGTAATGATGACGATGTCGATCTGCTCGGGCTCGATCCCGGCCTGGCCCATGCTCTGGACCAACTTACCTACGTTTGGCGCTGACTCGCCCGCACCCATATCCACCAGTACCTGGTGCTCACCGGTGTTGACGTATAGAAAGGTGTAGGGCGATCTGGCGCCGTCCGTGGGCAGGTCGTGCTGACGAAGGGCCTCCTGCACCTGTTCCAGGGGCACGCCGGCAAACTTGTTCTTGAGCCGATAGTTATGAACTCCATCGTAGAGACAGACACATTCCAGGTCTCCCAACATGAAGCGATAGTAGCCATCGTCTGCCGTCATACTCGCCGGTGCCGGTGTAGATGGGATTGGAGCAGCCGATGCGGTGCGTCCAACCTTTCCCCCATTGCACCCGACTACCAGCAAGGCTACCAAGCCCAGCCAGGTGAACTGTTGCAGCGACCAATGGCGATTCACGGCTGTGCTCCTTTCTTGGCTCATTGTCCCAGCGCCGCGGCAATAGTCTCTCCGAACTCGCGTGATCTGCCAGGACCATCGGCAGTGATAATGAGACCATCGCGCTCAACAGAGGCGCCGGTGAGGACAGTGGCCCCCGCTGCTTCCAGCTCATTCCACTTTGTGGCGGCAGTCACGCGCTTGCCTTCCACCAGACCGGCCCTGGCCAGGGTGATGGGCGCAATGCAGATGGCTGCCACCACATTGCCCTCAGCAACCGCTTCCTGGGCAATACGTTGTGTCTCAAGGTTGCCGATGTCGTATTGCATGCCACCCACCAAGACAATGGCATCGTAATCGCCCCCGTACACGTCGCCAAATCGTAGATCTGGCTGCACCTTTGCACCCTCTTGGCCCGTCCTAACGTCCAACGTTGAGGAAGCGACGGTGACGGTGACTCCCAACTGCTCCAGAATCGCGCGTGGTATGCCGTACTCGTCTTCCTGGAACCGGTTGTAGATCACAAACAGCGCCCGCTTGCCATTGAGTTTCGTCAGAGGCGTCGATGCTAGCGAAACTGGAGCAGGCGTTGGAGGCGCAGCCGCGCGAGCCGTTGGTGTCCGTGTTGCCGGGATCGGAATGGGCGTGGCTGTTGGCTCAACCTGCGTGCCACCGCACCCAACCAATAGCAGCACAGTCAGGGTTAGACCGAGCACACGGTGTGAGATCCGCTGAAGACTCATTGCCATGCTCCTTTCTTTGCTACAGGTATCTGTTAGCGCGTTGTTGGATCGTAGGTCACGCCTGTAGCGTAGTGTATGATGCAAGCATGACCTACTGTTCCTGTGCAAGTTCTGTGCGAGAGCCACCTAGCAGGTTGTCGGAGAAGGACACATTCCTCATTTTTAGTGTCGACTTCAGTCGCTTTCTGTGCGACCAAGGTCGTCACTACGAACCCTCTCCGACAGACTGCTACGGATCGCTATGCACCCTGCCACTGAAGGTGCCGACGAGGCTCCCGACAACAAAGTCTATGTCGGCTGCCCCGGTGCCGACGCCATGGATATTCCTATAGGCGCCGGTCCCAGACTGGATGACAAAGTGGACCTCCGTCCGAGCCGTCGTCGGTCCCGTCGGGATGATCTCGATGTTGAAGCTCAGCGTGATCGTGCCCTGCTTGCCCTCCAGTACCTTGACACCTTGCAAGGTGCCTTCGTCCTCTCATTCTTCCTCTTCTTTTTCTCTCGCCAACGCAGCCCGTCTTTTGTCCGGGAATGCGATGTCCTTCTCAGCCTGCCGTCTCGATGGGCTGCCACTGCCACGCATCGCCCGCACTCACAATTCGTCCAAGATTGGGAAACGGGCCAAGGTGGTGGGCAAACACCAGAGCGTTCTCTTTGGCCGCTTGCGCAAAGAACCGGCGACGCGCATCGTCCGCCTGCCTGGCATCCATATCGATGGCGGGCGCCCATTCCGGATGTTTCACAAACAGCGGATCTACCACCACGTCGCTGATGTTGTACACCGTCTGGTCAGCCGCTGTGATAGAAACCAAAACATGTCCAGGTGTGTGGCCAAAGGTCTCTTCGACCCGAATACCTGGTAGCAACTCTTTGCCTCCCTGCAGAAGGGTGACCTGGTCCTCGATCGCATTGAAGGCTCTTCTCGCCTCCTTGACAAGCAGCTCGAGGTGGTGGCGCAGCGCTTGCGCCTCGACTGTCGAGGGATCTGCGGACATCCAATAATCCCACTCCTTCTGCGCCACGCAATAGCGGGCGTTGGGGAAAACCAGATTGCCCGCGACGTCAAACATCCCCCCAATGTGATCGGGATGGGCGTGCGTGATGAGGATCAGGTCGATCTCTTTGGGGTCGATCCCGGCAACCCTGAGGCTTGGCAACACCAGGTTGGTTCTTGACGTTGAGTGGTCCAGACCGGGGAATATCGTGTCTCCCGGGTTTCCAAGATCACCCGCCCCCACGTCAATGAGCACGAAACCATCTTCCTTCTTGACAAGGAGAATGGTGTAGGGGATCAAGACCTGTTTTTCGGGCAAGTTGTATTGGGATGCGGCTTCCGGAGGAACGTTGCCGAATATCATGGCGCTGGGGTAATTGAGCCCACCATCACTGAGCGCAATGAGCTCCACCTCTCCGATTCTGTGCCTGTAAGACCGAGCCACTGGCGGCTCCACAGGCTGAGTCCTCTCCACCACAGTCTCTGTCCCCCTTTCTCAAGATGCTGGCGGCGACCATGGGCAGTCAGGGAGACGGCGAGCAGGCAGAGACTGGATCACTGTCTCGCCCAGCTCGCCACCTCCCAACTCGTAGGCAACCCGCCACCGTCACCGCTACCGATCGTCACAGCACCGTCACACGGTCCGTTCCTCTCAGGCCGCGCCAAGCACATTCTGAGCGTACTGTCTGACCGTGGTGAGCTGCATGGGGAATGCGTGCAGCGTTTCCTGCATGTCAACGGCATCTCCCCGCGCATATTTCTGCATCAGACCTGCAAAAGATTGCTGCATAGGGTCGGTTGCCGTCGCCTGCTGCTCCGCCAGGGCCGACTCTGGGACATACTCCACCTCGAACGGCCGCCCGCCCAGCTCCTCAAAGATCTGTACCACCTGCAACTGACTGAGAGCCTCCGGGCCGCCAAGGTCAATGGTGGCATTCCGCGCCGCCGGGTTGTCCAGGCTCGCCACGGCAAACTCGGCGACGTCTGAGAAGGAGATCAGGCTGAGTGGGTTCTGCCCAGACCCATAGACCCTTGCTGTCGCGTTGGTTGCGTCAAAGCCCACGGCCGGATTCAGCCAGACCTCCATGAAATAGCTAGGACGCAGGATGGTATAGGTGAGCCCGCTGTCCTTCAGGCGCTGCTCCACAGCCCGTTTGGCGTTCCTGAGGGGAAACTCGTTGTCCATCGTGAACGAAATGTAGACGAACAGCTGCGCACCCCTGGACTGTGCTGCATCGATGAGGCAGATCACACCTTCCAGGTCTACGTGTTGGATGTCGTTCTCCCCGGGTACGTAGGAGAACGGCATCGAGGATGCCGTCGAAATCACCGCCTTGACTCCCTGGCAAGCGGCTTGCAGCGAAGCGGGATCGCACAGGTCCCCCGCCACGATTTCGACGCCTTGGTCCTTGAGCGCTTCTACCTTGGCCGGATCGGACGTGGTTCTGACGAATGCCCTGACCGGCCTGCCCTCGGCCGCGAGGCGGCGACAGATATCACCACCCACCAGTCCAGTTGCACCAACTACCAGATTCATCTCCCTAGCTCCTTTCTGTGTACCCCTTCCAACTACGGAAGGCCGTCTGTTGTGCCACAGTGTAGCAGACGTGCGTCGCGAAAGCGTGACGATAAACGTGACGGTAAAGCTGTGCAGGTGAAAAAACAATTGACTTTTGGCCCGGTTTCGAGTACACTGGGCATGAAGGAGGTGCTATGGTGTCCCGCCTTGTCCTGTATCTGCTCGGCCCGCCTCGCATCGAGTGCGAGGGTGTGCCGATCAAGATGGATACGCGCAAGGCCGTCGCCCTCCTGGCCTACATCGCTGTAACAGGGAAAAGCCACCGGCGTGCATCGTTGGTCAATCTACTTTGGCCCGAGTACGACCGCACCCGTGGGCGGGCCGCCCTTCGTCGAACCCTTTACGTTCTCAGAAAAGCCCTGCCTGGCGCCTGGTTGGACGTTGACCGGGAACAAGTCGGTCTGAATCCCTGTCCTGTTCCTTCGACAGGCTCAGGGCAGGCCCTCTCGACAAGCTCAGGGCAGGTTCCTTCGACAAGCTCAGGACAGGGTCTCTGGGTGGATGTCGACCAGTTTCGCCAGCATCTAGCCCTGTGTGAGACACATGGGCACCCCCCAGCACAGGTATGTCCCGCTTGTGTTGCCCCCCTGACCGAAGCCGTGACGCTGTATCGGGGCGATTTCCTGAGCGGGTTCGGCCTGAGGGACAGCGTCAACTTTGACGATTGGCAGTTCTTTCAAGCCGATGTCCTGCGGCGCGAGCTGGCGGGTGCGCTGGAGAGGCTGGTGCAGTGGCACAATCTCCAGCGCGAGTTCACACCGGCCGTGGGCTATGCCAGGCGCAGACTGGCGCTCGATCCGTTGGATGAGGGGGCACATTGCGACCTGATGTGCTCCTACGCCTGGTCCGGCCAACGCTCTGCCGCCCTGCGCCAGTATGACGAGTGTGTGGCGATCCTCCAGGACCAGTTGGACGTACCCCCGCGGGAGGCGACCACCGAGCTCTACCGGGCCATCAAGGGTAACCGCGCCCCGCCACGGCCG
>JASFHU010000196.1:0-7395 GCA_050123055.1 Anaerolineae bacterium | reverse complement strand
TGGCCTAAGGCATTTGTCAAGCCCCCAATTTTGGTGATTACCCATAAGTGATTTCGCTACTTGAAAAGCTCCGCCCAACGCAGTATGCTTGGGAGTGCGAACAACCCAGCGACAGCGAAAGGCGGAGCCATGGATAGCATACTGCAAAGTGAGGCAATGGACAAACTACCGGTGAATGAACTCAGCACGGCCCTTGAGGTGTTCTTGGAACCAGTGTTGATGCACTTGCCGGAGAAGCGGCTGCAGGAGGTGGGAAAACTTGTGGTGCAAGGCATCCTGGGTAGCCAATCGCCCCTGCTCACGAAGATGGCACGAGCCATGGCCCGCAAAGGCAAGACGATCTGGCCGACGGCAAAACGCTTCTACCGCTTTGCCTGGAATCCGCGATTCAGCCACCGGGACTTGCTGAAGGGCTTGTATGGCCTGGCCCAATGCACGGTGACCCAGCATGCACCATCGCATCTGGTGGTGGACTTGGACCCAGTGAACTTTGAGAAGCCCTACACCAAGAAGCTGGAAGGGGTTTCCACCGTGATGAAGAGTACCCCGCCTCCCGCAAAGGGGCAAAAGAAACGGCTGACCCCAGGCTATCCGGCGATGACGGCCACCGTCGTCAACTTGCCGGAACCAGTAGTCAGTTACGCTAGTTGGTTCTCTTATGAGACGGCTGACTTCATCAGCGAGAATCGGGAGATCTACCGCTCGATTCGCATCACTCGCGCCCTCTTTCCTGAGCACAAGTTGCGATTTGTGGGCGATGCCGGGCTGGATGACCAGAAGATCTTCCGACAAGTGGACCTTGTTGAGGCCGAATTCGTGATCCGAGCCACCCACAACCGGTGCGTCGAGGTGTACAATGATCGTCTGGACCGCTGGGAAGAGGAATTGTTGGACGACCTGACCAGCACCGTGCCCTTGCCCCTCCAACTTCGGGCCAAGTTTACGCACGCACGCAAGGTGCGCGTGACCAACGTTGCTTTGGGCTGGCTGAAGATCCGCCTTCCAACCACCCAGCAGGTGCTCTGGGCTTTGGTGGCTCACGACCCCGACTATGATCGTGAATTGGTCTTGCTCACTAACGTCCCAATCCACACCGCTGCCGATGCCAAAGTCGTCTACAGCGAGTGGCGCTACCGACCTCAGATTGAACATACCTACCGATTCGATCAGGAAGACGGTCTGGATGTCGAAGATATGCGTGTGCAAACCTTGGAGCGTATGCGGCGTATCTTCGTGATGGTCTTGCTGGCAGCCTTGTTTGTGTATCACATTGCTCACGCCTGGCCTCAGCGTATGGTTCTGTGGCTTCGCCACTTGGGTGGCAAGCTCGGTCTTTCACAGGACCTTGACGGCCCTTATGTTCTGCTTGCAGGCATAGGAGCCGTATTCCTTACTGCATCGACCTTGGCTTTCGCTACATTGCATCCCTTTCCCAAAGCAAAAGGGACTTATGGGTAATCACCAACCCAATTCTGGTGTTCTGGTGATTACGCATCAGTGATTTCGCTACTTGAGAAGCTCCGCCCAGCGCAGTATGCTGCGGAGTGCGAACAACCCAGCAACAGCGAAAGTCGGAGCCATGATCTGGACCGCCTGGCGGACGGTGCCCGCCCACGGGTTCCTACTGGTGGCCTGGGTCGTCTTGGGGGTAGTCACCACCTGGCCGCGCTTCCCACGCCATACCCTGCCGGGGTTTCTGGACGGCATGCGCGACCTGTGGCGCCGCAGCTGACCGTTCGCCTGCTGGACTCCCAAACTTGTTGGGGGAGGCATTTCACAACGGATAGTCCTTCAGTGGAACACCACCCCACAACCGCAACTCCTTGTCTATCTCGCCAGCCAATCGTAGAACAGGACAAACAGGACGCTGCCCACAATGCAGGTGGCGATGGCCACCGGCAGCCCGCGCCGGCTCCACAGTCGAGCTGAAATAGGTGCGCTGGTCTGCTCCGAGAGCGACACGATCAAGATGTTGGCGCCGGAACCGATCTTGGTCGCGTTCCCTCCGAACCCCGCCCCAAATACCACCGCCCACCACAACGCGCTGACGTTCACACCCGCTACAGCCAGCCCGCTCAGAAGTGAGATCATGGCGATGGTCACCGGCACGTTGTCCACCAGCGCCGACAGGCCAGCCACCACCCAGATGATCACCACGCCCAGGAGCCTGGGATTGGTATGACCGATGGGCGCCAGCGCCTCGGCGATCGGCTCGAACACACCGGCTGCTTCCAGGCCTCCGACCATTACAAAGAGGCCCATGAAAAAGAGAAGCACAGGCCAGTCCACGCGCTCGAGCACCTCGCGTATGTTGGGCCGAACCCAGACCAGCGCCACGGCGGCAGCCGAGAGGGCTATCATCTCCGAACTGATGTGCAGCGGACGTTGGAGAATGAACAGGACGACGGCCACCGCCAACACGATCAGGACCCGTCCCACGCTTTTGCGATCCACCAACGCTTCATCGGCATCGAGGGTCTGGACCAATTCTGGCTTGTCGGGACCTGCAGCCAACTCTTTCGCAAAGAGCAACCGCAACATCAACAGGGTGATCAGCGCCGCCACGGCCACGATGGGCATCGAGTGGGTCAAAAAGTCGGTAAAGCTGTACCCGGACGCCGAGGCCACGAGCACACTGGCCGGGTCGCCCACCGAGGTACCCACGTCGGCTGTGTCAGAGAGCAGCGCCTGGGCCATCAAGATCGGGATCGGGTTGATACCCAGCAGCTCGGTGATCAGGATGGTGATCGGCCCGACGAGGACCACCGTGGTCACATTGTTGAAAAAGAGAGAAACGAGCGCCGTGCCGCCCCCAAGCAGAAGCAGCAACCTCCACGGGTTGCCCCGCGATAGCTGCCCCGCCTTGATGGCCAGATACTGGAAGAACCCAGTCGGCGCGAGGATGGCAACCAGAATCATCATGCCCAGGAGCAGCCCCAGCGCTCCAAAGTGCATCGCTTCCAGCGCCTGCTCCTCAGAGTAGAAGCCGAGGACGAGACCGGCGGCAAGCATCGCCGCCGCTCCCCCGGCTGCAGCTATGGTATGCTGCAGCTTGTCGGTCAAGAGCAGGACAAGCGTCACAACCACGATCAGAATGGCAACCAAAGCAGCCATCGGTGAACCTCCGCTCAGCCGTCTTGAGCCGACAACCAGGTGGAAAGAAAGGCCCGTCCTATATCCACGCGGGAGGCGATCCCAACCAGTTTTCCTTGCTGCACCACGGGCAGGTCCGGTATCCTGTATTTGTCCATGAAGGAAAGCGCTCGCACCAGGGTGCAATCGATCTCGACCGACACCGGCTCCTCCATGATATCGGCCACGGTCAAGCTATCCGCCCGCCGGATGTCGTCCTGAGACGGCGTGCCCAGATCCCCGTAATCCTTGACGAACTTGATATTGGAAAGAAGTGCGACAAAGTCGGGCAAAAAGATCTGGATGACGGCGCGCATCGTGGTCACGCCAACCAAGACCGATGCCTCGTCAACCACCGGCAGAGTCCCGACGTTGTTCTCGGCCATCAAGAGTGCTGCTTCCCTGACGGTCATCTCGGGATGGCCATAGATCACCTTGCGCTTCATGCAGCAGTCGATGCAGTCCTCGTTTATCATCATCTTGTCCTGCTCCCCTCATTGAGACCACAATGTTTTCCATTTCGGATCGCTCAAGGCCGTAAAGATTCTACTCCAAATCGGCCAAAAGGACAAGCGAGGGCGCAGGCGCATGGGAATGCGTTGGTTGCGCCCCGCGGTAGGCTATTCCCGGAGCAATTCCAGGCTTGACATTTCCCCCAGGTCGGATATAATGTAGTCACAAAAGGGACTACATGCGCGGAAGGGAAGGAATCATGCCCGACATTGGGGTGCGAGAACTGAAGACACATGCCTCAGAGATCATTCGGCAGGTGCGCGAGCAACGGGCACGCTATGTCATTACCCACCGCGGCAAGCCCGTCGGGCTGTTGATGCCCCTGGACGAGGCAGGCCCCGCGTCGCAGGCCCCCACCGATGAGCCGGCCGAAACCGCCTGGGACACTTTGACACGCCTGGGCCAGGAGATCGGCCAAGATTGGCGTTCCCCGCTGACCAGCACCGAGCTGTTGTCCGAAATGCGCCACTGAGCGCGCCACCAGGAGTTCGCCAATGTCCGGTACATACACCATAGATGCCAGTGTCTTTCTGAACGCTTTCAATCCCTACGAGGCAGGGCACGAACACAGCCACCGTTTGCTGGCACACTTGCAGGAACGAGCCGCGCCAATCATCGTGCCGGCCTTGCTCTTGCCGGAGGTATCGGCAGCGGTCAGCCGCGGGCGGCGGGATGAAACGCTGGCCCGCGAGTTTGCCCTGGCCCTCAGCCGATTGCCCCACCTACTGATGATCCCTCTCGACGACACGCTGGCACACCAGGCCGCCATCGTGGCCGCCAAGCACCGCACGCGCGGCAGCGATGCCGTCTATGCAGCCGTCGCCCTGCGCTTCGGCAGCACCCTGGTCACCCTGGACTGGGAGCAGCGGGACCGGGTCAGCGCCGTGCTCACCGCCTGCTACCCTTCTGAGCTACTGCCCCAAGAGGACTAATGTACGAATGTACAGGTCAAAAACTGTACAAACGGCTAGTGCATGCTCGGCGACTTTGTGGTATAATGGCCGGGAGATGAACCAGCGAACGACGACGGGCAAACCGGCCAGCTACCACATCTGGACCCATCAATCTACGAGCCGGCATCATCGGGCCGCCTCACCGGCGGCTCTCCTGCTCGTGAGCCTACTGCTGATCCTGAGCCTTTCCCTGGCCGCCCGGCCGGCCCGGGCCCAACAGGAGGGGCAGGTGCAGCAGCTGAGCGGCCGGATCGAGCCCGGGGAAGTTCTGATCTATCGCCTGCCCGAGCTGCAAGCCGGCCAGACACTCTACGCCCGAATGGAAGGGACATCGGGCAACCTAGACCCCACTCTTGCTTTGGTGGACCCAGGCGTCGATCCAGAAGAACTGGAAGCGGCCGCCGAGTCGGCTTACGACCGGGCGCTTGCCGGGGGCGCCGACCCCCTTGAGGCGCTGGACGAGATCCGCGATCGATACACCCTGGCCTGGGACGACGACAGCGGTGGGGGTCTGGCCGCCGCCTTTGAGTACGAGATACCGGCCGCCGGAGACTATCGTTTGCTGGCTGCGGGCGCGCTGACATTCGTGGGCGGTGCATCCTTTGGCGACTATGACCTCTGGGTCGGGCTGGACGCCCCGGAGGTCTTGAGCGGCGAAGCCGAGCCCACAGGGGACACCGTTGCCCTGCTGGACGCTGACGCCACTCCACCCGGCGCCGGCGTCCAGGTGCTCACAGGGTCCCTCACTCCGGAGAAGCCATCGACCTTTGCTGAACTGCACCCCTTTGGACCGGGAGACACGCTCTACGCCGCCATTGAAGCCACCTCTGGCGATCTGCGCCCCATCCTGGTGCTGCGCAACTATGCTTCGAAACCGCTGCGCATAGGAAACCTGGACGGCAGGGACACCTTGGCCAGCCTTGAATACACCTTTGCCGATCGGGCCAGCAACTACCAGCTCGAGATCGCGAGCTGCTGCGAAGACGGCCCGGTCACCAGCGGCGACTATCGCCTCGTCGTGGGCATCAATGCGCCCGAGGTCCTTTCGGGCCAGGCGGAGCCCGACGGCCGCCCGGTGATACGGGAACCGGTCGACGTACAGATCGGCATCAAGCTGCAGCAGATCATCGACGTAGACCAGGCCAACGAGTCTTTTACTGCCCAGGCCAGCATGCAGATGGACTGGACCGACCCGGCGCTGGCCTACAACCCGGACAACTGCCAATGCGACGTCAAGACCTACACAGGCGACTCGTTCAACCAGTTTGTGGAGGAGGCCCAGGGCCGCTGGCCCGACTTTACGCTGCAGAACCAGCAGGGCAACCGCTGGACGCAGAACAAGGTCGCCGCTATCTGGCCCGATGGGCGCGCCCGCTACCTGGAACGTTTCACGACCGACTTCCAGGTTGACTTTGACTTCCGGCCCTACCCCTTTGACACCCAGGAGTTCATCATGCGCGTCGACGCCCTCTTTCCCGAGGAATACTATACCTATTCCGATCTGGAGGGCTATAGCGAGATCAGCTCCGAGCATGGTGAGGACGAGTTCAGGATCACCGATTTTGAAACCACCATCACCAGCGAGCAGACCAGCACCTCTGCCACCACTTCGCGCTTCACCTTTCGCTTCACCGCGCCGAGGCACCTCAACTACTACCTCCTGCAGGTTTTTATCCCCATCCTGCTGATCGTCGGCGTGTCATGGATCACGTTCTTTCTCCGGGACTATGGCCGGCGCATCGAGGTGGCGAGCGCCAACCTGCTGTTGTTCATCGCCTTCAGCTTTAGCCTGTCGGAAAACTACCCGCGGCTGGGATATCTGACTTTCATGGACTATGTCATGGCCTCCATGTTTGTCCTCAGCGCCCTGGTGGTGGCCTACAACGTCTGGCTGAAGCGGATGGAGATGCAGGGCAACGGAGACAGGGCGGATCGTATCGACAGAATTGGAGACTGGGTCTATCCGCTGGCCAACATCCTGCTCCTGGGCTTTGGGATCTGGGCATTTTTGATCAAGTCGGGTGGGCCGTTCGTTGTATACTGACGCCCAACCGTCTGCGGCCCATTCCCACCACGATGGCGCAATAGGTTGCTGGGCGACGAGGACAGTTATGTCTAATCTGTACAGATAGAGGAGGTGCTAGTATGGGACGAAGAGGAGCCAGACGGGCCGGGCGGCGGACGGCGCGACGGACAACGAGACGGACCACTCACCGGACGGTACGCCGCCACCGGCGGAGACGGCGAAGGCGCATCGTAGTGGGCGGTGCGGTGTTATTGGCAGTGGGTGGCGCGGCCTATGGCGCTGTCAAGCTCAGCCAAAAGGACGCAGACAAGATCGAGGAGCACACCGGCGCTTCGGTCGAGGAGTTGACCGAAGAGGAGCTGATCGCTGCCATGGAGGAGCTGGGCATCCAATCGATCGAGTTGGACGAAAACGACCAGGCCATCATCACCGAGGAAACCGGGCAGGCGCCCGCAGGGACCACGGCTCCAGCGGCTGCTCCGGCCGCAGCTCCGGCACCGGCTGAGGCCGCACCTTCCTACCTCGATGAGCTGGAGAAACTGGCTGGCCTGCGCGACCAGGGGATCATCAGCGACGAAGACTTTGAGGCCAAAAAGAGGCAGTTGCTGGGCCTCTAGTCACAGCCAAGCAAACCAATGTGAAAGGAAAAGAGCAAATGTCTAATCTAGTGGTAATAACTTTCGACAACGCCGAAGCGGCGGGCAAGGTGCGCGAGACGCTGCGCTCCGCCCAGAAATCCGACTATCTGAACCTCGACGATTCGGCCGTGAT
>JASFHU010000195.1:0-7399 GCA_050123055.1 Anaerolineae bacterium | reverse complement strand
GGCGATCCTGCCGCACTTTGACCTGCTACAGGGCTACGCGGTCCCGGCGGTGGACGATTACCGGGAGGTTCCGGGCCTGGAGGTCAAGCCGCCGGACGTGGTGCGCTATTTCGTCCGCGCCAAGCCAGAGGCGCTGGCCCGTTTTGCGGCTGAATACGACCTGGAAAGCCTGGACGCGCGCAAGGTGGAGGATGAGTACGTCTACCGGACCAGCTTCCGGCTCAACCAGCGATTCTATGCCAGCCTGGGCGAAAAGCGGGCCTTTGTGCTTTCTCACGGGCGCGACCTGCTGGTGTTCAAGATCGTGGGCTATGCCGAGCAGGCGGCGCTCTATTACCGGTTGGAGGACCTGAAGGCTCACGTGTGGATCGCCCACCAGCGGTACCCGACCAAGGGCCGGGTGTGGCATCCGGGCGGGGCGCACCCGTTTATTGGGCTCAACGAAGCGCTGGTGCACAATGGGGACTTTGCCAACTATCATGCGGTATCGACCTATCTGAGACAGCGGAACATCGCGCCGCTGTTCCTGACCGACACCGAGGTCAGCGCGTTGCTGTTCGACCTGCTGGACCGGGTCTACGACTATCCGCTGGAGGTCACCATCGAGGCGCTGGCCCCGACCACAGAGCGAGATTACCAACTGCTGCCAGCCGAGAAGCAGCGCCTCTACAAGGCTGTCCAGGCCACGCACTTGCACGCTTCGCCCGACGGGCCCTGGTTCTTTATTATCGCCCGCAGCCAGCCGGAGCAGAGGGAATGGCAGCTCCTGGGCATCACCGACACGTCGATGCTGCGGCCGCAGGTCTTTGCCCTGCAGGAGGGCAAGGTGCAGGTGGGGCTGATCGCCTCGGAGAAACAGGCCATCGACGCGGCCCTGGAAAGCCTGGCCGCGGAGGACGAACGGATCTGCCCAGTGGCGGACCGCTACTGGAACGCCAGGGGCGGCAGCCATACCGATGGGGGGGCATTCGTCTTTACGGTGCGGGAGCCGGAGAACGGCGACTCGGGAAGTGGACACCCGCACAACGGGCACTCGGACCGGGAATTGGTGGTGACCGACAAGTTTGGGGCGCAGGTGACGACGCCGCGGGACCAGGTGCACAACAATCCAAGCACGGCCCGAGTGGCGGCGGCTGACCTGGCGTGGCTGGTGGCTGAAGCCGGCGCGGCGGAGGCCCCACCGGCGGGCTGGATCGTCGCCGGGCCGGCGGGGGTGGAGCCGGCCTGGGAGCGGGTGCGCCGCGAACTTCAGGCCTGGGACTATGGCGAGCTGACCTGGTTCTGCCAGCGGATGGTCGCGCTGGCGTCGGCCGGGGATGGGGAAGCCCGGACGGACGGGCGTGGCCAAGGCTGGGCAGAGGGGGACGGGTGGGCCTTTGCGGTGGAGCTGCTGACGCGGCTGCGGGACCGGCCCAGCGACCCCGGGGCCAAGCGACGGGCCTCGGTGCTGGCCCTGGCAGACCGGGCACTGGTTCAGATCTTGAACGGGGTGCGGTCGCTGGATGCAGCAGGCCCCAGCCGCCAGCGACGGGTGACCTGGGCGACGCGGGCCGAGCTGCGCGCCCCGCGGGAAAGGGAGGAGAGGCTGGTGTTGGATGGGGCCGGATTCCCGCCGGAGGGGGACGAGTCGGCCGCCAGGCTGATCGTGCAGGCCGCCGGGCTGGGCTGGCGCTGCTTGGTGACCTATCACTGGCGCGGCGGGCGGTTTTGCGGCTGCGGGCTAGGGCCGGGGAGCGAGGGAATCCGGATCGACGTTTATGGCTCGAGCGGTGACTATTTGGGGTCGGGATTGCAGGGGGCTGAGGTGCACGTACATGGCAGCGCCCAGGACCAGGTGGGCCAGATCTTGAAAGAGGGCAAGGTGGTGATCCACGGGGACGTGGGGCAGACGTTTATGTACGGGGCCAAGGGGGGCGAAGCCTACGTGCTGGGCAATGCTGCCGGGCGGCCCCTCATCAACGCGGCCGGAAACCCGCGGGTGGTGATCAATGGCACCTGCCTGGACTATCTGGCCGAGTCGTTCATGGCGGGCGACCCGCTCAACGGCGGCGGGTTTGTCATCCTCAACGGGGTGACCTTTGATGCCCACGGAGCCATGGTGCCCCAGGCGGCGCCCTACCCTGGCGGGAACCTGTTCTCGCTGGCCTCGGGAGGGGCGATCTATGTGCGGGACCCGCACCGCCTGGTCGGTGAGGAACAGCTCAACGGCGGGCGCTTTGTGCCGCTCACCGAGGCCGATTGGGCGCTGATCCGGCCCTACCTGGAGGAAAATGAGCGGCTGTTCGGCATCCGGGTGGAGGGGCTATTGACAGTGGTGGGTGAACGGAAACGGCCTGGGGAGGTCTATCGAAAGGTGGCCGCGGTCCAACTGGCTGCGCTGACGTAGGGACTGGTGATAACGCACTTAACTGGTGCTCACCTGGTAGACCTGGCAGGGCGAACCGGAGTTCGTTGAAAACCTGTCAGGTCAGCGGGTCATGTGTATAGACCTGGCAGGGCGAACCGGAGTTCATTGAAAACCTGCCAGGTCTGAGGGTGGATGGGCTAGTCGCTGGCGATGATGAAGAGGGGCTGCATGGCAAAGCGCTTGTAGTGGGGGCGCAGCCGCTCGATGTTGTAGTGTTTGTGGACATCGACGAGCTTTTTGGAGGCGACGACGGCCTCAATGGGCATGTTGTCGTAGCGTCCGTTCATCAGGACCACTAGCCGGCCATGGACCCCGGCCAGGATCAGGTCGAGGGCCAGGTTGCCGTAGGCCATGGGCACGATAGAGTCGATGGCATCGGGATCGCCGCCCCGGACCAGGTAGCTGAGCCGCTGGTT
This sequence comes from Anaerolineae bacterium, assembly GCA_050123055.1. Lineage (GTDB taxonomy): Bacteria > Chloroflexota > Anaerolineae > JAAYZQ01 > JAAYZQ01 > JASFHU01. The sequence continues at coordinate 4,576 of JASFHU010000195.1, read as the reverse complement.
GATGGTGTTGACGCGCTTGCCGTTGTTGTGCTTGGGAGAACGTTCCTTTAACTCGGCAGAGACCAGATCGCCAATACCACCCAGCTTGGCGTGGCCGTAGGCGTCGCGCTCCTGGTCCCGGAAGATCATCTCGCCCCCCTCGAACATGGCCCCCTCGGAGACGATGACGACGGCATAGCGGCTGGGGTTCTTGCGCCGGTCGGCGGAGAGGAGCTCTGTCAGGTGCTCGATGTCGAACCTGTACTCGGGGATCACACAGCGGTTGGCCGCACCGGCCATGGTGGGCAGCATGGCGGTAAAGCCTGCATAGCGACCAAAGACCTCCATGACCAGGAAGCGCTCGTGGGACCCGGCCGAGGTGCGCAGGCTGTTGGCTATTTGAATGGTACGGGTGATGCAGGTGCTAAAGCCGATGCAGTAATCGGTGCCGGGCACGTCGTTGTCCATGGTCTTGGGTATGGCTACCACCTTGACCCCTTCCTGGTAGAGGCGGACGCCGTAGCTGAGGGTGTCGTCGCCGCCGATGGGGATCAGGTAGTCGATCCCCAGAAAGTCCAGGTTCTTCAGGACTTCCGGGGTCAGGTCGTTCACATCGTCGGTGTAGGCGTCAGCCAGATGCTCCGGGACGTTGGTCCGCGTCACGTGGCTGGGGCGGGTGCGGGAGGTGTGCAGAAAGGTACCGCCAGTGCGGCCGGCCTTGTTGACGATCTCTTCGGTCAGGATCTGATAGTTCTCGCTGTTGTCGGCCTCTGGGTCACGGATGATGCCGACGGCACCGGCCCAGCCGCGGCGGATGCCGACCACCTGGTAGCCCTCGCGGATGGCGCGGATGGTGACGGCACGGATGGCCGGGTTGAGCCCCGGCACATCGCCGCCGCCGGTCAGGATGCCGATGACGCCTTTGTTCTTTCTGACATTTGCCATAGTCTTTCACTCCATAGGTATGATTTCAGGGTTGGAAACTATGCGCCAGGTCGTCCTGGCGATGGATTCCTAGAATAGCACAAAGGGGAGAAAGGCGCAAGCGTTGCGGCGCTTTGCGCGAAGTTTCTCGAGGTTGACCTAGGGACCTTATCGGAAACACACGCCACTGTGGTCCGGCACGAGCAGAGGGAGAGATTGCTGCTGGGTGTGCTGGACTGTGGTCCAGCACGAGCAGAGGGAGAGATTGCTGCTGGGTGTGCTGGACTGTGGTCCAGCACGAGCAGAGGGAGAGATTGCTGCTGGGTGTGCTGGTCTGTGGTCCGGCACGAGCAGAGGGAGAGATTGCTGCTGGGTGTGCTGGACTGTGGTCCGGCACGAGCAGAGGGAGAGATTGCTGCTGGGTGTGCTGGACTGTGGTCCGGCACGAGCAGAGATCGGTCGTTGCTATTCGTAGCGCAGGGCGTCGAGGGGTGGAAGGCGGGCGGCGCGGGCGGCGGGATAGAGGCCGGCCAGGAGTCCGACCAGGGTGGCAAAGGCCAGGGCGGCGAGGACGAGCCACCAGGAGACGACGAAAAAGGTGCCCTGCACCGGCACCTCCTGCCAGCGCAGGATCTCGAGGATCAGCACGTTGAGGCCCTTACCCAGCAGCCAGCCGACGATGGTGCCGACGACGCCACCCAGCAGGCCGATGAGGGAGGACTCGACGACAAAGAGGGCCCGGATCTGACCTGGTGCGGCGCCAACGGCCTTGAGGATGCCGATCTCGCGGGTGCGCTCGTAGACGGCCATGATCATGGTATTGGCGATGCCGATGGAGGCCACCAGCAGGGCCAGTGCTCCCACCGAGCCGAGCATGGTCTGGATGATGATCATGCCCCGATTGGCCAGGTCGAGCATCATCTGCAGCGATCGGACCTCGAACTCCAGTCCCTCAAGCCAGTTTACGATCTGGACGGCGTCGTTCAGGGAGGCGGCCCGGACAAAGATCTCGTCGTAGCCGCGGTTGGCCAGGTAGTCGGGGTCGTTGAACCACCACTGGAGCATGGCCAGCCGGTCGGGATTGGCCAGGGCCACGGTGGCCCGCTGCCGTTCGGTGATGCCGGCGATGGCGAGGGGGAATGCCTGTGACTCGCCACGCGGGGCATAGAGCACCAGCTCGACCTCCTGGCCGACGAGGGAGGGCAGATCGTCCGGTTCATAGCCCAGTTCCGTCAGGAGGCCATCGCTGACCACGACGCCGCCACCCCCCGGCGGTGGATCCTCGAGGCCGGCCAGGGTCTCGGCCGGGGTCTCAAAGGGCTCGGGGACGGAGGAGGGGCGGGGGCCCCAGGGCCGTACCTGGACTTCGTCGTCCTCCAGAAGCAGGTTCATGCGGACGCTATTGGGCATCCTGAGAAAGGGGAGGACCTCAACCACGTCGTCCCGGGCCTGCAATTGGGCAACCAGCTCCGGCGTCAGCAGCTTGGTCCGCTCGGGCTGGCCAAAGGGGTCAAAGCCACCCGAATCCTCGGTCACGGGATAGAGGGACAGGGTCTCGAGGCCAACGCTGCCAAAGGCGTCGCCCATCTCTTTCTGGACACCGATGCCCAGCGAGACCATGGTCACGATGGTCAGGATGCCGACTATGACGCCGATGGTGGTCAAGGCGGTGCGCGCCTTGTGGCGGGTGAGGTTTTCGAAGGAGGTCTTGAGCAGGTCGCGGAGTTTCATGGCCGTACCTCCTGCGACTCACCGGCAGGTGCCGCTGGCCCAGGCGGGGGCATTGGCGGACCGTCCACGATCTGACCGTCGCGGAGATGGACAACACGGTCGGCAAAGCCGGCCGCATCCAGGTCGTGGGTCACCAGCAGCAGGGTGACCCCCTGGTCGCGGTTGAGGGTACGCAGCAGGGCCATGATCTCGGCGCCAGTGGTGGTGTCGAGGTTGCCGGTGGGCTCGTCGGCCAGGATGATGGCTGGCTGGCTGACCAGGGCACGGGCGATGGCCACCCGCTGCTGCTCGCCACCCGAGAGCTGGGTGGGCCGGTGGTCCTGGCGCTCGGTGAGGCCGACCTGGCGCAGCAGCTCCCGGGCACGGTCCAGGCGCTGCTGCTCGGAAGCGCCGACGAACATGAGGGGCAGGGCGACGTTCTCCAGGGCGCTGAGGCGGGGCAGGAGGTTGAAGCTCTGGAAGACAAAACCTACCCGGCGGCGGCGGTGCTCGGTGAGGGCCTTTTCCTTGCTGGCGCTCAACTCTTCGCCGTTCACCCACAGCTCGCCGGAGGTGGGGCGGTCCAGGCCACCGACCAGGTTGAGGAAGGTGGACTTGCCCGACCCCGAGGGTCCCACCAGAGCCACGAACTGGCCCCTGGTCACCTGGAGGTTGATGCCCCGCAAGGCTTCGACGGTGGTCTCGCCCACCTCAAAGCTGCGGGCCAGATCAAGGGCCCGGATGGCGAAGGGGGTTGATTCAGTTTCAGGAACCTTGTTGTGGTCAGTCATAAGAGTCGTCACTACGAGCCATTACAGACTGGGCTCGGTCAGGAGACCTTTGCCCAGCGTCGGGTTATCTAGACTGGGCTCGGTCAGGAGACCTTTGCCCAGCGTCGGGTTATCAGACTGGGCTCGGTCAGGAGACCTTCGCCCAACGTCGAGCCATTGCAGACTGGGCTCGGTCAGGAGACGTGATGCGGGGCTTTTGGGAAGCGCATCACGTCTCCTCTCGTTCTGCAGTTTATTGGAGCGAGTCGGCGACCTTGAGTGCTTCGTCCAGGCTGATGTGGCCGGCGACGGTCACCGTCACGCCGTCCGCGGTCCAGTAGAGGAAGGTGTTGCCACCGGCCTCGTCGGTGATGGCCGTGGCGCTGTAGCCCTGGACGGTAAGGTCCTGTGACTGCCCCACAGGAGGCGGCCCGGACAGCTCGGGCCCCTGAATGATGGTGAAGGATACCTCGGTCGAGTGGTTGTAGCGCTGCACGATGGCGTCGCCCGCCTTGAGGACCTCGATCAGCGTCGCACCGGCGGGCACATACTGGGGCACAAGCAGGGGGTAGCTCACTGCAGCCCGGGCCTCATCCAGGGTGAGGGGAACCGGTTTCTGGGCCTCGACGTCGACGACGGTCGCGCCCTCGGGTACCTCAAAGGCGAACAGATCCTCCGGCAAGCCCGGGTTCAGCTCAAAGCTCTGGACCTCCATGCTGCCCTGGCCAATGGCACTGGCTTCGTAGGTCGCCTTGAGCACGATCCACTGCTCTTTGTCAACCCACAGGGTGGCCGTGCCGTTGCCGGGCAAGATCTCTTCGGTTGACCCTTCTTTGGGGCTGGCCACCAGCTTGTAGGCCTGGCGACCGGCGATCTCCTCTTCGCCCTCCAGCTCGACGTTGGTCGCGTCCAGCACCTGTTGGATCGCCTCCTGCAGCCCGCCGAGCATCTCCTGGGGCAGGGGCGTCTCCATCTCGGAAGCGGCGCCGACCATGACCCGGTTGCGCGACGGCTCATAGTACCAGCCTTGCTGCCCGTCGTTGACGATGGTCGCCCCCACCAGACGTTCCTCGGAAGCCGTCAGGACCTTGGCGCGGACCTTGTTGGGCGATTGTTCCCAGACCTCGGCCACAACCGACATCTCGATGCCCTGGGCATTGACGTCGACGGCGACCACGGCGTGGGCGTCCTGG
>JASFHU010000194.1:0-7443 GCA_050123055.1 Anaerolineae bacterium | reverse complement strand
CGGCAGGGTGCGCAGTTCCGTCAGCAGCCTCTCCATTTCGGCCGACGTATCGCCTGCCCCCTCGTCAGAAAAGTCAGGCAACAGGTCGTCGTACTGGTGAAGGCCAATGAAGGTGGCGTTGACCGGCCGGTGGCGGTAGTAGGCAGCAAAGAACTCGTCGAGCCAAGTGCCAAAAGCAGGAGCTTGCGTTTGCATCGTTCCTCTCTCCAAGGTCAGTTAGATGCAGCATCATCGCCGAGCGGTCCATAATAGGAGTGTCGATCCTGCAGCCTATAGGATACAGGATAGATTATATAGATACTCTGTTCTGTTGTCAAGTTGAAGCCTGCCGCGTGCAGAATTGTGAACAGGGGGCAGACCGGCGGCAGCTCCTGCAGATGGTGCCTCACGCCCTACTTTTGGTATGGGTCACAATCGACAACACCATGTGCTGTGGCTGCCCGAATTGTGCTACCAAGTCGCCCATCCTTCGCCTTCGCTTTGAGGGGTTGACGCCTGCCTCAGTCTGTGTTATAATAATTCCGTCTAGAGGAACAATGTTCGCATGAGTGGAACACCATAGGGGATAGCATAGGCGCTCAGTTCTGATCAACGGCAGACTCGCTGTACCTGCATCGAGGGGAAGCTGGATGGTGGAAAGCCAGTCGTTCGAGATGCACGCACAACCCACGCAGTCTTCTACACTTTCGTCAGTCGAAAGGGCTGTTCAAGTTCTGAAGCACATCGTGTTTCAGCGGCCGAGTATTGGCGCCCGAGAGGCAGCCCGGTTACTCGAGACCAGCCCCAGTTCTGCACATCGTCTTCTAAGAACCCTGGCCTGCCTGGGGCTATTGGAGCAGGATGCCACGACGAGCAAGTATGGACCCGGATTGGAGCTTTACCGCATGGCGGCTTCTCTTCTGGCCTCCAATGAGCTTGGCCAGGCAGCCAGGTTGCCCATGGAGCGCCTGGCCAGGATTGTAGGGGAAGACGTCTTTCTCTGCGTGCGCTCTGGCGATAGCCGCATGGTGCTCGACACGGTCTCTGGCCAACAGCAGCTCAAGTACTCCCTTCCGTTAGGGGAAGAGGTACCGCTGCACGTGGGCTCCAGTGGCCTGGCGATCCTGGCCTGGCTGCCCGGAGAGGAGATCGAGAGGATCCTCGGCGGGGAGCTGGCGGGCCATACGCCCAACACCTTGACCGATCCTCAGGAACTGCGCCAGGCCCTGCAGATCATTCGCGCCCAGGGTTTTGCGGTGAGCTTTGGCCACCATGTAAGGGACGGCGTGGGAATCAGCGCGCCGATATTTGCTCCCCACGATCAGGTACGCGCCTCTGTGATGCTCACGATCCCTGAAGCACGCCTGGATCGCCACGACCCGGTGCCCGAGATTGGCCGCTGCGTCCGAGAAACGGCCGACGCGATCTCGGTGCGTCTGGGAGGGCGGCCTATGGCTCCAGAAGTTGAAGGGGGGTGATAAGTATTTGATCCTGTGAACAATCGGTACCATCTTCGAGAGCATAGCCGAGAGCGGGCGCTGTGCCTGCTCCCACGCCAGAAGGAGGAAGGTTGAAATGAAATCCAAATTGTGGAAAACCGCAAGCGTCCTGGTGGTTGTCATCACCCTGCTTGCGACAGGATGTGGCGCTGCCCCCGAGCCGGAGACAGTCGTCGAAAAGGTCGTCGAAACTGTGGTCGTCATGGAGGAGATCGTCGAAACCGTGGTCGTCATGGAAGAGGTGATCAAGGAGGTGGTGGCGACCCCCACCGCGGCTCCAGCCGCTCCAACACGTGTCGAGGAGCTGAAGATCGGTCAATTCGGCGACCCTGTCACACTCGACTGTTGGGACTGGACTGCGGTAGATGAACTGGACATCCTCCACCACATTGCAGAGCCCCTCTTCCGGTTCGATCGCGATGGCAGCATCGTCGGCGTAGTCGCCGAGGAGTGGGAGATGGTATCGCCTACAGAGTGGGTCATCAAGATCCGCCAGGGCATGAAGTTCCACGATCCGGCCTATGGAGAGCTGATGGGTGAGGATGTGGTAGCCAGCTTGGAGGCCTGTTTCGAGCCCGAAGGTCGAGCTATCGCAAAACAGCCTGGTGTCGTCGCCGACATGGAATTGGAACTCCTAGATGATTACACGCTCTCGGTCAAATTCCCGGACCCGGGCACGGCTGCACTGCCCAACGTCTGGACCTATACCGCCATCACTGCCAAGGAGTACTTGGAGGAAGTGGGGAAGGACTTTACTCGGCAGCCCATGGGCACCGGCCCCTTCATGTTCATGGAGTGGACGCCCAACGTGGAGATCGTGGCGGAGCGTTTTGAGGACTACTGGGGCCAGGATCCTGGAGTCGATCGCCTGGTGTGGCGCGTGATCCCCGACGCTTTTACCCGCAGAGGCGAGTTTCTGACCGGTGGAGTGGACATCCTGCCCTTCATGGTCGCCGAATGGGTGCCCGAAGTGGCGACCAATGCCGACGTCCGCGTGGAGCCGATCCTCAGCGCGCGCTACATCATGGTCGTCCTGCCGGTGGGCACGCCTCCCTACGACGATATCCGGGTACGCAAGGCCCTGAACCATGCGGTCAACAAGGAAGAGATCGTCGAACAGCTCTTCTCCGCCATTGGCGCTACGCCGCCGAGAGGCGTGGTCAACCCCATCCTGGTGGAGGGGGACAAGACCCGGGAGCTGTATCCCTACGATCCAGAACTGGCTATGCAGTTGCTGGATGAGGCCCGGGCAGATGGGGTGGAGATTCCGCCCATCACACTCTATGCACCTAATGACCGCTACGTGATGGACAAGGAGATGGGCGAGGCTGTGGCCGGATATTGGCGGGCCCTGGGGCTGGAAGTGGAGTATATCCCAGAGAGCCGCACAACCTTGTTCCCCAGAGCCATGGGTCTGGAGCTGACGGATCCATTCCTGGTTGGCTTTGGCAATACGCTACTCCAAGCAAGCTACCCCTTTAACATCTGGCTGCAGAAGCGTGCCGATCCGCCCAGCCGCGGCAGCTACTATGCGCTTGGGCCGGACGAGTGGGATGCGATGATTGCCGAGCTCAACGCACTGCCCAGCGCCAGCCCCGAATCGATAGAGCTAGCTAGGGAGCTTGACGAACTATACATCGAATATGCTCCGTGGGTCTTTGTGGTCAACTTTGTCGACCTCTTTGGGGTAAGCAACGACGTAGACTGGACACCCTACCCCTTTGAGAGTCGCTATTTCCTGGACGTCAAGCCGATGGAGTAGGCCCGTCCTGCTCGGGGCCAAGCGGAGCTGAAGCTCTGCCCCCTGTCTAGGCTTGGAATCGGAGCGCAGCCAGGTCGGTGTCACGAGGATGCGCTGCGCGTCCATGCTGTAAAAGACGTGTGAGGATGGACCATTCTGCGAGGAGGCGATCAGCTCCTTGCAACTGGTCCATCCCCGCACCTACCTGTCGCCGGGGCTGACGACAGCGTCGGTGGCGTTTGTGGTCAAGGCGGTCCAAGTTGAACCGATATATCATACTGCGCGTGGTCCAGGCCCTGATCACCATCCTGGTCGTGAGTATTGTGGTGTTCCTGTCGGTGCAGGTGTCGGGAGATCCGGCTGCCCTTTTGGTCCCTGAAGAAGCAACCATCGAGGACATTGAGCAGATGCGGCACCGGCTGGGTCTGGATCGGCCCTTGCACATACAATACCTGATCTTCATGAGGGATTTTTGGCGAGGCGACACGATCAGGTCCTTCCGCTATCCCACTCCCCTCCTGCCTCTCCTTTTAGGTTCGCTTCGCTGGACGTTGGTACTGGCCGCGGGTGCGCTCCTGATCTCGGTGATCGTCGCTATCCCCTTGGGTGCCATCGCCGCGCTCAAGCGTGATTCGGGCTTTGACGTCGCCATTCGCGTGGCAGCCGTCTTTGGCCAATCCATGCCCAGCTTCTGGGTGGCCATGTTGCTCATGATGTTCTTCGCCGTGAGGCTCCAGATCCTGCCCGTGTCCGGCCTGGGGGTCAAGAACGCAATCCTGCCCATGGCCACCCTGGCCTTCTTTCAGATAGCGGTCCTTCTGCGCCTGTTCCGCTCAGAGATGCTGGAGATCATGCACCAGGACTATGTGCGCACCGCACGGGCCAAAGGGCTGAAGGAGAGAGGGGTGGTGATCCGGCACGCGTTCAAGAACGCCGCGCTCCCGGTACTCACCATGGCCGGACTCCTCCTGGCCGGCCTGATCCTGGGAGCCGTGGTTGTGGAGCCCATCTTTGCCTGGCCGGGCCTGGGCCACCTCATGGTGAACTCGGTCTTTGCCCGGGACTACCCGGTGGTCGTGGGTGGCACCATCGTGGCCGCCGTGCTCGTGACCCTAGTCAACCTGGTCGTAGATATCTTGTACGGCTTTCTGGACCCGCGGATACGAGTCCAATGAGTGAAAAAGCGACGCCCTTGACGACCAAAAACCGCAACCAGGAACAAGACCGCATTCGCTGGGTGCCCCGGCTGAGACTGCGAAGGCTTCAGGGGGGATTGGCCGGCAACATGGCCTTTCTGGTCGCCCTGGCAATCGTGCTGTTGTTCACCTTCTTCGCCATCTGGCCCCAATCAGTAGCCCCCTACGATCCAACGGTGAACAAGCTCGGCCTGCGCCATGAACCCCCGGGCCACGTGGACGACGAGGGGAATCTGTATATCCTGGGCACAGATCACATGGGCCGCGACGTGTGGAGCCGGCTGGTCTGGGGCGCCAGGGCGTCCATGACGGTCGGATACATGGGCTTGCTACTCGGCGGTCTGGTGGGCATGGTAGTCGGTCTGCTGGCGGGCTATCGGGGTGGCTGGTTCGACCGCATTTCGATGCGCGTGGTAGATGCTTATCTCAGTTTCCCCTACATCCTCATCGCCATTGTCTGGGCGGCGCTGATCGGCACGGGCATCGAGGGGCTGATCATCATCGTCGCCGTGCGGGGCTGGGTCGAGTTTGCCCGCGTGGCCAGGGGACAGGCCATGGCGATGAGGGAACGGGAATTCATCATCGCGGCCCGGGCCTTGGGCACACCCGAGTGGCGGATCGCCGCCCGGCATATCCTGCCCAACACGGTCGCGCCGCTGCTGGTGGTGGCCGGGTACCAACTGGGGCGACTCATCATCCTGGAGGGCACGCTCTCCTTCTTGACCATCGGCATCCGCCCCCCCACCCCCGCCTGGGGCAGCATGCTCAGCGACGCCCGAAACTATATCAGTTTGGCCTGGTGGACCGTCCTGTTTCCGGGCCTGGCGATCTCGCTCATCGTTATGTCGGCCAACTTTATGGGAGATAGCCTGCGGGATTATCTCGATCCCTCGCTGCGCGGCAGGAGAAACTGACGGAAGCCAACCTTTCCATGTTTGACAGACTCTACAGGGGAATACTATCGTGAAGATTACCGATCTGGAAGCCATCACTGTCCACATCCCCCTTTCCAAGCCGGTTTGGGTGGGGAAGAGGGAATTGAGCTACCGGGATCATGCGCTGGTCAGGATCCAGACCGACGAGGGAGTTGCCGGCTGGGGCCACACCTTTGGCTATGGATCGGCCAGGATCATTTCCCAGACGGTCGACGAGATCCTAAAGCCCTTTCTGCTCGGTCAAGACCCCCTGGACAACGAGCGGCTGTGGGAGGCCATGTACTACGGCACGCAGCAGTTTGGGCGCAAAGGACTTGTGGTCCGGGCCATCAGCGCCGTAGACATTGCCCTGTGGGACGTCAAGGGCCAGGTTGCGGGTCTCCCCCTTCACAAGCTGCTGGGAGGCCACCGCGACAAGGTCGAGGTCTATGTCAGCGGTGGCTACTACCGGCGCGGCGAGGGCCTGCCGGAACTCCAGCGGGAGATGGAGACGTGGGCCGAGCGCGGCTTCAGGGGCGTCAAGATGCGGGTCGGCATGCTGTCGATCCAGGAGGATATGGAGCGGGTGCGAATTGCCCGCCGGGCACTGGGCGAAGAGGCCTACCTGATGCTGGATGCCGAGTACCTCTGGGAGGATGCGAACCAGGCCATCACGGCCATCAAACATTTTGAGGAGTTCAATCCCTACTGGATCGAGGGCCCGGTCCCCTTGAACAAGCTCCAGACCCACGCCCGCATTCGCCAGGCCGTGAGCACCCCCATCGCCACGGGCGGCCAGGAGTATACGAGGTGGGGCTTCTACGAATGGATCCGGGAGGAAGCGATCGACATCATCCAGGCCGACGCGATCGTGGTCGGGGGCATCACCGAGTGGTTAAAAGTGGCACACATCGCCGATATCTCTGAACTGAGGGTTTCACCCCACGCCAACTGGAACCTCCATTCTCACCTGGTGGCTGCCACGCCCAACGCCCTGTTTGTTGAGTACTTTGACCCGGCGGCCGAGATCAAGGTCTTTGACAAGATCATCAGCGATCCGGTTCAGCCTGTGGGCGGCTACATCTCGCCACCCAACAAGCCCGGCTATGGCATCACCTTCGACGAAGCCAGGATCGCAGAGTATAGGGTGGGCTAAGGGATTGGTTGGGAAAGAGTCCACGATGAGCGCAACTGGCCGGTTGGCGAGGCATGTAGCCCAGACGAGGTACGGTGACCTGCCTCCAGAGGTAGTTCGCCAAGCGAAAGACGCGATACGCGATTCCCTGGGCTGTCTCCTGGGCGGATCTACGCTGGAGGCTGGCCAACGCTTGTGCAACCTGCTTCTGCCGATGGCCGCCCAAGGGCGGGCCACCGTGACCGGGATGGCCGGGCGGGTACCCCCTCCCCTGGCCGGTTATCTAAACGCCCAACTGGCCAACATGTTGGATTTTGACGACACATTCTCGGAAGGCTTTCTGGGGCATCCGGGGGCAACCATCGTGCCCGCGGCACTGGCCATGGCCGAAGAGATTGGCGCCTCTGGGAAGGACCTTCTGTCGGCCGTCGTCGTCGGGTACGACGTATGCTCGCGCGTCGGTGTCGCGGGCAGGCCGACCTTTGAGCGCAGCAAGCAGGTGCGGGGCATGGCCACCTGGCAGGTATTCGGTGCTGCCGCTGCGGCAGCCCACGTGATGGACCTGGATGCAGAAACGGTGGCCCGGGCCTTTGGCCTGGCCGCTCTGCACGCCCCTGTGCCGTCTGTGGGCAAGATCTATGAAGAGCGACCGATGTGGGCACTCAAGAACAACTTTGGTTGGGCCACGCAGGGCGCCATCTTGGGAGTCATGTTTGCCGCTGAAGGGTTCGATGGCAACCATCGCATCCTGGAGGGAGCGACCGGGTTCTGGTCGATGGCTGGTTCAGACCAAGTTGACCCGAGTGCGCTCACAGCGGGGCTGGGCAGCCACTACAGCCTGCTCGACACCTCATTCAAGCCCTATCCCTGTTGTCGTTTTACGCACAGTGCACTAGATGCGCTGGGCCAGATCGTGCGATCGGCACAGCTTTCAGTCAGTCAGGTGCGGGAGGTCCGCATCCGATCCTCCTCCAAGATT
>JASFHU010000193.1:0-7466 GCA_050123055.1 Anaerolineae bacterium | reverse complement strand
GTCCGTGGAGCGCCTACAAGAGGCCGGCATCCTGGGTCCCTCCACCATCGCCGCCCACTGCGTTCATATCGACCGCGTCGAGACCGCGATCCTCCAGGAGACCGGGACCCTGGTGGTGCACAATCCCCGTTCTAACATGAACAACGCCGTCGGCACCGCCGACCTGCCCTGGATGCTCAAGATGGGCATCCCCGTCGGATTGGGTAACGATGGCTTTTCCAACAACATGTTCACCGAGATGGGCGTCGCCTACCTGGCCCACAAGCAGGCCAAAGGCGACCCGCGTACCCTGCCCGCCGATCGCGTCGTGCAGATGGCCTGGGACCACAACGCCCGCATCGGGCGTGCCTTCTTTCCCGGTCTCGGGCCCCAGTTCGGCCAGTTGGCCAAGGGCGCCCCGGCCGACGTCATCCTCGTCGACTATGATCCGCCCACGCCGCTGACCGTTGCCAATCTGCCCTGGCATATACTCTTTGGCATCGATGGCACTGGCGTGGACACCACCATCGTCGACGGGCGGGTGCTCATGCGCCACCGCGAACTGCTGACCCTGGACGAGTCCGCCATCATGGCCGGGGCCCGCGAGCTGGCTGGCAGACTATGGAAGAGGATCTGACCTGTCCCAAAGCTTCCGGAGACCAGCAAGGCCTGATGGCGCACTATCATGGCCGGGGCCCGCGAGTTGGCAGGGAAACTATGGAAAAGGATCTGACCCCTCCAGATGCTCGTGGTGGCCGGTCGAGAACCTGAAAGGAACCCGCACAACGTGACACAAAGCATGGAACCGATCATCGTGCGCAAAAACCGGCAACGAGCCTTTTGGTCCCTGGTCATCGTGCTCTTTTGCATCCCCGTCAGCGGCTGGCTGGTCATCATCGGGCTGCGACCGGGCCGGCCCGATGTTAGCTGGGCCCTGGTCGCCATTGGACTGGTGGGCCTGGTGGCCTTTGGCGTTAGCGCGGTCCGCGTCCTCCGTACTATGCGTGCTCCCTGGCGGCTGGAGCTCACCCCCTCCCACCTGACACTCTTCACACCCACCTACGACCTCGAGGTGCCCTGGGACCTCATTGCTGGCATCGCCGTCGACGAGGTGAACCGCAGGCCAGGTTGTGTGCTGGTCTTTGAGGATGCAGCGTCTGTAGCCAGCCGTGCCACGTTCCACCAGGCCCAGACCGGACGTCCCGATGCCGTCACCGATGTCCAGATCATGCAGGCCCGGATGGAAGAGAATTTCGACCGGACCGGCTATCACCTGGCCATCCCCGGTCGCATCCTGGAGATAGGGCCCGACGAATTGGCTGGGACCCTGGTCAAGGCGCGCACGGGCGAGCTCTGGCAAAAGGAGGTGGAATGATGGGTAAACGTTGGAGGCAACTGAGTGGACCGGTCAAAGTCGGGCTCCTGTTTGGGCTCGTCGGCGCCCTGCTGACCACCGTCGGCCTGCTTGCCGGCAACCTGGCTCCGTTGACCGTGCGCTCACTGCTGCTGGGCATCCTGCTGGGCGGCGGCTCGTGGGGTGTGGTCAGTTGGGCCATCGCCTCGGCCGCCGTCGACGCGACTTCAGAGTCCGAGTGATTTAGATCTACACAATCCCTGTCAGCGTAGTCCATAATTCCTCCACAATTGGCGAGTATCCTATAGGCGAAAACCAAGAGAAAGGGAGGTACAAATGGACGAGAGATTTCAAGACAGGCGGATCTGGGCTATCGCCGGAGTCGCGGGCGTCATCTTTCTCTGCCTGATGCTGTGCGGGATGGGCGCCCTGGCCACCATGTTTCTGCGGTCAGGCACGGGCTTGGTTACCGTGCCCCAGGTCCCGGCCCCACCGGCCGAGGCAGGAGCAGTGCCCCAGGTCTACTATGGACCGGGCGGCGGCGGGCTGTTCGGGTTCCTGACCTATGGCCTCGGCATGTTCTTCAAGCTGATGTTCCTTGGCTTGATCCTGCTGCTGGCCTTTGGATTGGTCAAACGGATCCTGTGGGGCCCCCGGCATTGGGGACCCCACCGCAGGTGGGCCCATTACTACGGACCGCACAAGCATCGGCACGGGCCGCCGGGGGGCAAAGAGTGGAAGGGCAGAGCCCATCCGTGGGGACCGTGGGCAGCCCACTGGTGCGGCGAGCCGTGGGAAGAGGGCGCTGAGCCCGGTAGTGAGGAAGACGAGCCAGGCGAAGCGGAGCCAACGTACGAGGGCACCGAATAGCCGGACAGGAATACAGCCGGCAGAGATGGAACCCCTGTGGGCTCGTCTCTGCCGGCAAGTCCGGAGGACAGACCACATGTCACGAGAACAGGCGCCCACCCGGAGGTACGGTTGGCTTGAGCGCTGGCTGGCAACCCTCGACACGCACGGCGTCCAGTTCCTGATCCTGGATAAGGAGCGCGACGCAACGTTGCTGCAACTGGTCCGCTCGCGCCCTGGCTGGATCATAGATTTCGAGGACAATGAATCGGTGTTATTTACCCGCATCCGGGCGCTACAGAATGCCCGAGCTGCGGCCTAGCATAAGGGTGTGATTGAACCATGAGTAGATCGAACGGTATGTCAAATATGAGTTTCAGGGGCATGTCACTCTGGCTAAAGGCGAGAGAGCGATTCGGCAACCCGCGACAGCGGCTCGAAGAAGCCGGGCTCGAGCGAGGCCAGGCAGTGCTGGACTATGGCTGCGGGATCGGCAGCTATGCCATCCCCGCGGCCCAGATCGTGGGGGATGGTGGGGTAGTGTACGCCCTGGACATCCACCCCCTGGCGGTAGAAACGGTGGCCCGGCGGGCTGACAAAGAGAATCTGGCCAACGTCGAGACCATCCAGTCTGACCGGGACACGGGGTTGAACGACGAGAGCGTAGATGCCATCCTACTCTACGACGTCCTTCACTCCGTGCCTGACAAAGGGGCGCTGCTGTGCGAACTATACCGGGTTTTGAAGCCTGGCGGATCTCTCTCGGTCGTCCCCGACCACATGGAGGAGGACGTCTTTCTGGAGACCGTGCAGGCCGGGAATCTGTTTTCACTGCAGGCTCGAAATGGCAAAGTGTATTGGTTCAGCAAGTGCCCGAACGGCAAGCATGAGCCGGAGCGATAGCGTCGCTATCCGTTGCCACGGTGGGTAGCCGGAGGATCTAGATGGCCCAAACCATCCTGGTCGTAGACGATGAAGCTCGTATTGTCAAGCTGGTGCGTGACTATCTGGAGCGCGCCGGCTTTGGCGTGCTATCCGCCCACGACGGCGAGACGGCGCTGACGCTGGCGCGCGTGGAGCAGCCCGACCTGATCGTGCTTGACCTGATGCTGCCGGGCGTCGACGGCCTGGACGTCTGCCGCCGCCTGCGCCAGGTAAGCGGTGTGCCCATCATCATGCTCACCGCCCGCGTGGAGGAGGCCGACCGCATCGTCGGCCTGGAACTGGGCGCCGACGACTATGTCACCAAGCCTTTCAGTCCTCGCGAGCTGGTGGCCCGCGTCCGCGCCACGCTACGCCGGGCCAGCGGCGACGTGGGACCGGCCAGCATCCTGCGCGCCGGCGACGTAGAGCTGGACACCGCGGCCCTGGCGGCGACCGTGGCCGGCGAGCTGGTGGACCTGACGCCCACCGAGTTCCAGGTGCTGGCCACGCTGGTCCGCCAGCCAGGGCGCATCTTTAGCCGCGAGCAACTTCTCGAAGCTGTCCATGGGGTGGCCTTTGACGGCTTTGACCGCAGCGTGGATTCCCACATTAAGAACTTGCGGCGCAAGATCGAGCCCGATCCCCGCAAGCCCACCTACATCCAGACCGTCTATGGTGTGGGCTACCGCTTTGTGGGCCACTGACCGCTAGACCTGTGTGAGGAACTTGTCGAGGCAGCGATGGGAAAACAGCGTGACCACTGGCACAGACACGGGCCACCCTGGTGGACCGAAGAACACCGCCAGGACTGGGAAGAATGGAAGAGACACTCCAGGCCGCCCTGGCGAGAGCATCGTCGAAGCAAGGAGGAATGGCGCACCAGCGGCCCGGGCCTGTTCCTCCGCTTTGCCGTGGCCTTTGGCCTCTTTGTGCTGCTGGGCTGCGGGTTCCTGGCCTTCCTGGGTGCCCTGGGCATGTTCATCTTTCGTTCGCTGCCTCCGTCGCTGCCCCCATCGCTGCCCGATCCTGGGATGGAGCCGCCACCCTTCCGTTGGATCTTTGGCCTGGCCGGCGCCGTCGTGGTGCTGGCCCTGGCCCTGCGGTGGGTGGGCCGCCGCACAGCGTATCGATTCACCGAGCCGCTCAGCGAGACCATGAAGGCCGCCGATGCCCTGGCCGAGGGGGATCTCTCTGCCAGGGTGCCGGAGGCAAGCGGGCGTGAGTTTGGCCGCTTCACCCGTTCCTTCAATCGCATGGCTGAGGCCCTCGAGACCGCCGACCGGCAGCGGCGCGAGCTACTGGCCGACGTGGCCCACGAGCTGCGCACGCCGCTGACCGTCATCCAGGGCAACCTGGAGGGACTGCGCGACGGCGTCTACGAAGCCACGCCAGACCACCTTGACCTGGTGCTGGACGAGACGCGCAAGCTACGCCACCTGGTGGATGACTTGCGCCTGTTGACCCTGGCCGAGGCCGGCCAGCTCCCCCTGGATCTGCAGGTTCTGGATGTAAGTCAGCTCCTGGCCGACGTGCGCGACGCATTTGCCTGCCAGGCCAATGAGGCCGGGATCGGCCTGGAGGTAGACGAGGCCGGAGCGCTCACACCCCTGGTGGCCGACCCGCAACGCCTGGGCCAGGTACTGGGCAACCTGGTTACCAATGCTTTGCGCCATACCCCACCCGGCGGCGAGATCTCTTTGGGCGCAGATCTGGAGAGGGTCGACGAAACCCCCAGATTCGTACGCCTATGGGTGGCCGACACCGGCGAGGGCATCCCTGCCGGCGACCTGCCGCGCATCTTTGACCGCTTTTGGCGCGGCGATCCGGCTCGCACACGTGAGACAGGGGCCGGAAGCGGCCTGGGACTGGCCATCGCCAAGAGCCTGGTCGAGGCCCACGGCGGCCGCATCTGGGCTGAGAGCCAGTTGGACCAGGGAACCATCGTTTCCTGCTTCCTGCCCCTGTCGGCTGTCCCTACCCCACTTTGAGGCTGCACCTCCCTCTGCTATAATGGGGCCATGCCGGTCCTGGCTTTTGTCGTCAACAAGCACAACCTGAACAGCATCGCCGCCCTCACCGGCGCGCTGGAGGCCGATCCGCGCACCCGGACGCTTCGGCTGCACTTCCTGTGGCAGGACGATCGCCTGCTGCCGCGTCTGCGCGCCCTGGCGCGCGAGGCCGATCGGCTGGCCGTGGCCCTCTCCTTCGCCACGGCCAACCTGCCCGAGACCTCAGAGCTGATGGCCGGGCTCGGGCGCCTGGCGCCGGTGCCCTTTGTCGTTGCTGGTGGTCCCCATTCATCCGCCCGGCCAGCCGAGGTACTGGGCCTGGGCGCGAGCGCCGTCGTCATCGGCGAGGGGGAGGAGGCGTTGCCCGCCCTGCTGGAGCGCATCTTTGGCGGAACGTCGCCGGACGGGCTGCCGGGCGTCGCCGTGCTGGATGCCGCCGGCGAATTGGTCCAGGGACCCCGCCCCCTGCCCGTCGACGTCGACGCCTACCCACCCCTGGGCGTGGAGCACCGGCGCTTCGGCCCCATCGAGATCACGCGGGGATGCCCCTGTGCCTGCGCCTTTTGCCAAACCTCATTCCTCTTTGGCGGCCGGATGCGCCACCGCTCGGTAGAGAGCGCCGTCGACTGGGTGCGCCGGGCCATGGAGGGTGGCTATAGCTACGTTCGCTTTACCACGCCCAACGCCTTTGCCTACCAGTCGGAGGACAATGGGCGCACCGCAAATCTCGACGCCATCGAGCGGCTGCTCTCCCAGATGGCCGCCCTGGTGGGCAGCGAGCGGGTCTACTTTGGCACCTTCCCCTCCGAGGTGGGGCCAGAGACGGTCACCCCCGAGGCAGTAGCCCTGGTGCGCCGCTACTGTGGCAACGACAACCTCATCTTTGGCGCCCAGACCGGCTCTGACCGGCTGCTGCAGGCCCTGCGCCGCAACCACACCGTCGCCGACGCCTACCGCGCTGTCGAAAGGATCGTCGCCGGCGGGCTGACCCCCATCGTGGACCTCATCTTTGGACTGCCGGGCGAGGAGGCGGAGGACGTGGCCGATACCCTACGCCTGATGGAGGACCTGGTGGCCATGGGTGCCGCCCTGCATACCCACACCTTTATGCCCCTGCCGGGCACGCCCCTGGAGAGCGCGCCGCCCGGCAGGGTGGACCCGACGCTATACCCTATCCTGGATCGCCTGGCCAGCCAGGGCCACCAGATCGGGCAGTGGCGCAAGCAGCAAGAGATCGCACGGCAGTGGAGGTCGGAAGCCGGCCCGGACGGTTAGCCGGACCGTGGAGACAAAAAAAGGGACGGGGATCACCCCGCCCCTACCAGGGAAGTGTTCAGAACCGCTTCGCCGCTTACCGGATGCGGCCTAATGTTTGTGATTCAGCACCATCACCTGGGTCTCATCCGGCAACGAGGACTTGGTCACTTTCAGCTCCGGCTGAGCTGGCATGGGGGCCAGGCCCATCTCTTTGAGGAACTTGTTGAGGGTGTGCAACCTGGCCTTTTCCACCGGCGTCTTGTAGTGCATGGGGATCACCAAGCGCGGCTCGATGAGGCTGATCACCTCGGTCGCCTTTGAAGCGTCGATGGTATGCAGGCCGCCCACGGGAATGAGCAACACGTCCACAGAACTCAGCGCCTCTACCTGGGATTGGCTGGGCACGTGGCCCAGGTCGCCCAGGTGGCAGATGGTCACTCCATCGATCTCGAAGACAAAGACCGTGTTGCTGCCCCGCGTCGCGCCGCTGCGCGTGTCGTGGTAGGTATTGATGCCGGTGATGAATACACCCTTGACCTCATACTCCCCCGGCCCGTCAAAGAACTTGGGTCCACCCCGGAACCCAACACGGTTGTTGTGCCCTGGGTGTTCGTGGCTGATGGTAACCACGTCGGCGCGGATGCGGGGCCGGTCGTAGCCCATGTCGTCGCTTGGCGGGTCGGTGACGATCGTCACGCCCCGATTGCTTAATCTGAAACAGGAATGGCCGTACCAGGTTATGTCCATGCTTCTGTCTCCATAACGATGCCCTTGACGGCCATGATTATACCCCAAACTGCGGTGAAACGGAAATCTCCAGGGCTGGCGCGGCATGCCGTCACTTCAGCACAAAGACCAGCACGGCGGTGAGCGCGATCAGCAGGGCGGCCGGCAGGAGCCGCCGGTAGATGCCGCCCCATTCGGCCTGGAAATAGACGCGGGTCAGGGAGAGACAGAGGTGCATCGGTGTGATCATGATGCCCACATAGCCCCCGGCGTAGGCCAGGAGCCCGTAGCCACTGCCCACCAGATCGGGGCCGCACAGGGGAAAGACAATGGGGAAGCCAATGGCAAAGGCGGCCACGGCCAGCCCG
>JASFHU010000192.1:0-7468 GCA_050123055.1 Anaerolineae bacterium | reverse complement strand
GGGTTCTGGCCCAGGTCAAAGAGCGAATGGCGCAGCCACCAACTGTTCCAGACAAAGGTGTACTCATCAAAGGCCCAGGTGGTGCTGCCCGGCACGTGGGTACCCAGATATCGCACCAAAGGCCAGGTCAATACCAAAGCCAGAATGGCATACAGGGCAACAACCAGGAGATGGATTCGCGCGCGCGTGCCTAAGAGTTTTGTCATGGCTGCATCATGGGAGTTCGAGCGGTCTCGGGAACCCGATGCCCCACCCAGACCCTCCTAGCACCTCAGTGGTCCTTCAATCCCACCACGTAACGGTGGTGGGCCCAAACCGCCTTGACCCGCCAGGGGATCGGGGCTCTATCGAGCCAGGCGTAGCGCATCACCCGGTCGTAGAGTTCGGGTTGCTGGCCCAGGTAATAGGCCATGGTACTCCACTGCCAGGACTCGCCACTGAACTGCCCCTCCAGCTTTTTGGAGCGAATTCCCAGTCGCTCCAAGACCTCCGAGGCGGGCATCACCGTGTCGGGCCAGGGCGGCACGTCGAGTACCCCCTGGCTCACGATGCGCAAACCGGCATCCTCCAATACGCGGCGCACCCGCCCGATGTCAGCCCACTCCTCGTCCACATAGTCCACAAAATCCCGTTCCAGGACATACTTGCGCAGCAGATAACCCACCTGGACGCGGTTGGGCATGGCCACAAAGACCACCCGGCGCGACACACGGACCAGCTCGCGTAGCAGGTTTCCTGGCCTGTACCGACCATCAGGGGAACCGTCGGACAGATGCCACAGGGCCGCCCAGTTCCAGGTCAGATCAAAGGCATCGTCAGGGAAAGGCAATTCGCTCCAGTTGGTGTGGTGGACAAAGTGAGCCTTCAAGGCCAGTTCGTCCCAGATACGCTCCACGGCAGCCAGGCGTTCAGCGTGTTCGTCCACCAGGGTGACGTCGGCCCCGGCCTGGGCAAAGGCCACGCTGTTGATGCCCGAAACGCCGGCCATGCCAAAGATCGGCGCCTCGAGTACCGATTCAAGGCCATACTCCTGGCGCAGGGCCGACAGGAAGTCGTTGAGCACAAACCGCTCGTAGACCAGGCCCAGACCTTCGTTGTAATCGGTCAGGTAGCGCTTCCAGGTTGGTTTCGTCATAGTAAACAGATTCCACTAGATTCTGCTGGGGCTGCTTGTGAGCCACGGCTGCTCGTGAGCCACGGCTGTTTGTGAGCCCCGGCAAGGGAGCATTATACCATCACATAGACGCCGGGGCCAATTCCAGCCAAACCCTTTACACCCCCTTGCCTCTGTGGTACAATCCGCCCCGAGGCTACCATGCGCATCCACGTGAGCAGCCTGGGCTGCAAGCTCAACCAGAACGAAATGGACACCCTGGTCGCTCGGCTGGCCGAGCGGGGCCACCAAGTCGTCGCCACCGCGGGCGAGGCCGACCTGTGCGTGCTCAACACCTGCGCCGTGACCCACGTCGCGGCCCAGAAAACACGCCAGGCGCTGCGACGCCTGCACCGTGAGAACCCGCAGGCCCGACTGGTCGCCACCGGCTGCTACGCTGAGCTCACCCCTGGCGACCTCAGCAGCCTGCCGGGCGTTGAGCTTGTTGTCGGAAATCAGGAGAAGGAACGACTGGACGAGTTGTTGGGCAGTGAGGAGTCGACCGCAGGAGTGACCGATCTCGCCCCGCGCCCAGCCACTCCCGTTCCGCGTCCCCGCACCCGCGCCCTGATCAAGATCCAGGATGGCTGCGACAATGCCTGCACCTATTGCATCATCCATGTGGCGCGCGGACCCCAGCACAGCCGTCCAGCGGACCAGATTCTGGACGAGGTACGCGCCCACCTGGCGGCAGGTCACCACGAAGTTGTGCTAACGGGCGTACACATCGGCGCCTACGGGCAGGACCTACTCAGCGCGCAGGCTGGCGCCGACCTGTGGGGCCTGGTCGGTCGCATCCTGGGCGAGACCGACGTGCCACGCCTGCGGCTTTCTTCCATTGAACCGTGGGACCTGAACGAGAAGGCACTGCGGCTATGGGAGGATCCGCGTCTGTGCCGGCATCTCCATCTGCCGCTGCAGAGCGGGTGCGATGCCATCCTGCATCGCATGGCCCGTCGCTACACCTCAGTCGAGTTTGCAGCTTTGGTGGCCGCGGCGAGGGCAGCCGTTGACGATCTGGCTGTGACCAGCGACGTCATCGTGGGCTTTCCGGGCGAGACCGAGGCCCAGTTTGCCGAGAGCCTGGCCTTTGTCGAGTCCCTGGACCTGGCCCGGCTGCACGTCTTTCCCTATTCCCTCCGGGCCGGAACGCCGGCGGCACAGATGCTGGCCCAGGTGTCCCCCCAGATCAAGGCCGAGCGGGCGCGGGTGATGCGGGCCGTGGCTGCTTCCAGCGCGCGAGCCTTTCGGCAGCGGTTCATCGGACGAACGATGGAGGTGTTGTGGGAAACATCGCGGCTGGAAGATGAGGGGCCGGTGTGGAGCGGATTGACAGACAATTACCTCCGGGTGCATGCCTGCAGCACTGCTGAGTTGGGAAACACCATCTCCCCTACCCGTTTGTTCGCTCTGACACGCGACGGCTTGCGAGGCACGATCGAGACGTAAAAAGCGGGGGATGAGCCCCAGCCCATCCCCCGCCTGTGAATAGTACAGTCAGGCCATCGCGCGGGCCGGTTCGGCTGGGGCCATCGCTTCGGGCGGCAGCATCGTGCCTAGCAGGCGCTCCATCGCCATCGTATGGCTGCAGACCCCTCGGCTGGCGAAAAAGTTGCAGGAACACTGCCACTTGGCCCGCTCGTAGGATAGGGTGTGCTGGGAATTGGTTCCCCGAAACGTAGCCTGGAACTGCTCAAAACAGATCCGTTCCGGCTCTTCCGCGTAGAACTTGGCCTTCTGAATCTTGCCGATCATCCCTGAATCCATGTGCACCTCCTTATTTGGATTTAGCAACGAACCCGAACACCTGAGAACAGGAAAAAGACAAACGGACGCCAGGGCATATTTCCACCCTGGCGTCCAGGACTTGACTCTGATATCACAGCGCGTTTTTTGGCGCGGTGCAAATCTCAACCCTCCAATTTGGTGCCCCCAGTATACCCCTTTTGGGGAGATTTGTCAACTGCTTTTTTGCGGCCCCGACCGACGATTGCCCTCCGCACGCCATGCGTGCCACCAACCAGGCAGGGCCACTGCCGCAGGCTCTCGGATGGCCTCATCCACGACCTCGGACAGTGGCGTGGGCTGTGGATTGATCTCAACCACATAGGCGCCACGCTGCAGAGCCGCCAGGGGAAGGGAGGCCGCAGGCTGGACCACCGCCGACGTGCCAACCACCAACATCACCTGGCACCGCTGGGCCGCGGCAAAGGCTGCGTCCAGCGCCTCACCGGGAAGAGATTCCCCGAACCAGATCACGTCGGGCCGGGCCAACGCTCCACAGTCGGGGCAGTGGGGCGGGATCTCGTGCAGAGGGACAGCACGGTCCTCCCAGGGGGAACGGCAACCCCGCGTGCAGCGCAGGCCCCAGATGTTGCCATGCAGCTCGACGATGTTGCGGCTACCGGCCAGCCGGTGCAACCCATCCACGTTTTGGGTGATCAGTGTAAAGCCATCGAAATAGGACTCCATCTCGGCCAGGGTGTCGTGGGCTGCATTGGGCTGGCAATCGCCGATCAGAGCTCGGCGCCAGTCGTACCATTCCCACACCAGCTTGTGATCGCGCCGGAAGGCATGCGGCGTAGCCAGATCCTCGGGGCGATAGTTCCGCCACAGCCCACCGTGTCCGCGGAAGGTTGGCACTCCGCTCTCTGCCGAGATACCAGCCCCGGTCAGCACCGCCAACGACCGCACCCGGTCCAGGGGAACCTCCATCTTCTGTCCTCCTTGGGTCTTGCCACCAACCATCCCAGCTGCGGGTACTAATTCCCTACCAACCCGACAGTTACCTCGACGGTGACCTCTGTCTGTCCCTCTGGCGGCAGGGGAACAACGCTCCCCTCCACGGGTCGACCGTCTACCGCCAGCGAGAGTGCATTCCCCGCGCCAGCGCGCCGCACCGAGATCTGGTAGGGTATGCCACGGAAGGTTCGTGTGGCCTCAAAACCGGACCACTCGTCGGGGATAACGGGCGCGATCTGTAACCCATCGTAGGTGGGCCGGATGCCCAAGATCCATTGGGATATGGCCACATAGTTCCAGGCCGCCGTTCCGCTCAGCCACGAGTTCTTGGCCTCGCCGTGAGTCGGGGCATCGCGCCCGGCGATCATCTGGGCATAGACGTACGGCTCGCAGCGGTGAAGGTTGCTGATCTCCTCCCGCGCGGAGGGATTGATGCGCAGATAATAGTCGTGGGCCCGGTCGCCGTGGCCGACCATGGCTTCGGCGATCATGATCCACGGATTGGTGTGGCAAAAGATGCCGGCATTCTCCTTGTAGCCGGGCGGATAGGAAGAGATCTCGCCCAGATGCAGATAGTATTGCGAGTAGGCCGGCTGCTGCAGGACGATGCCGTGAGGCGTAGCCAGGTTCTCGTACACCGCGGCCAACGCCCTCTCCGCCCGGCCATCATCCAGCCCGATGCCCGCCAGGACGCACATGCCCTGCGGTTCAACAAAGACCCTGCCCTCCTGGCACTCGCGCGAACCGATCTTCTCGCCAAAGTCGTCATAGGCCCGCAGGAACCAGTCCCCGTCCCAACCGTGCTGGCCTACTGTGGTCTCCATCCGGGTTGCCGCCTCCTCGTGGCGCCCGGCCTCCTCCGCTAGGCCGCGCCAGCGGGCGATGGCAGCCAGCTCTCTGGCCGCCAGCACGAACAATCCGGCGATGAACACCGACTCGGCGGTCCGGCCATCCTTGGCCGTCGTAGTCTGGAACGACTCGCCCGGCGTACTGGAAAAGGTATTCAGGTTCAGACAATCGTTCCAGTCGGCACGCCCAATTAGGGGCAGACCGTGCGGTCCCAGACGGTCCTGGGTGTATCCCAGGCTGCGCTGCAGGTGCTCGTAGAGCGGTTCCTCGCTGCCGGGCCGGTTGTCGTAGGGCACCAGCTCGTCCAGGATGCCCCAGTCGCCAGTCTCCTTCAGGTAGGCGGCCACGGCCAGGACCAACCACAGCGGATCGTCGTTGAAATCGCTGCCCACCGCGTCGTTGCCCCGCTTGGTGAGGGGCTGGTATTGGTGGTAGGCGCCGCCGGTCTCCAGTTGTGTGGCTGCCAGATCCAGGATACGCTCCCGGGCCCGTGCCGGGACCATGTGCACAAAGCCCAATAGATCCTGATTCGAATCGCGGAATCCCATGCCACGCCCGATGCCCGACTCAAAGTAGGAAGCCGAGCGCGACAGGTTGAAGGTGATCATGCACTGGTAGGCATTCCAAATATTGAGCATGCGATTGGTGTGCACGTCGGGCGTCTCGATCTGAAAAACGTTCAGCAGGCCATCCCAATGGGCGCGCAGTTCGTCAAAGGCAGCCTCTACATTCTCCGGCCGTAGATACCTGGCGATGATGGGCTGGACGGTGTGCTTGTTGAGCGTCTGCGAGCCGGCTGGCTCGAATTTCTGGTCCTCGGCGTTCTCGTGATAGCCAAGCAAAAAGATGACCTGGTGGCTTGCACCGGGCGCCAGGGTGAACTGGACGTGATGGGAACCGATGGGCGCCCAGCCGTGGGCCATGGAGTCGGAGGAGCGGCCGCGCTCCACGGCCACCGGGTTCTCCCAGCCCCGGTACGGCCCCAGGAAGGCCTCCCGCTGGGTATCGAATCCGGCCAGCGGATCAGAGCAAGCAAAAAAGGCAAAGTGGTTCCGCCGCTCCCGGTACTCGGTCTTGTGATAGATGACACCGCTTCCATCGTCAGAGTAAGAAAGCTCTACCTCGCCGATGTTGAGATTCCGCTGAAAATTGGTCGCATCATCCCAGGCGTCCCACAGGCAGAACTCGATGCAGGAAAAGGCGGAAAGATGAGCTGGCTGGTCGCGGTGGTTTGTCACCCTGAGCTGCCAGATCTCCAGGCAGGCGCTCAGATCATCGCCGCCGCCCGTCTCGCTGAGCGGCACGAAATAGCGGGTCTGGGTCTCGATCCCTCGATACACAGAGCCAATCACCGTGTAACCCAGCCCGTGGCGGCAAAAATAGTCCTCCAGCGGGCGGCGCGTAGGCTGCCACGAGGGAGACCAGTATTCTCCCGGCTGCCCGCCATCTGGGCCGTTGTCCCGCAGGTAGAGGTAGCGTCCGCCAGCATCCAGGGGCACGTTGTTGTAGCGGTAGCGGGTGATCCGTCGCAAACGCGCATCGCGGTAGAAAGAGTAGCCGCCAGCAGTGTTGGATATGAGACCAAAATAGTCCCGGCTGCCAAGATAGTTGATCCAGGGCAAAGGGGTATCGGGCCGGGTGATCACGTACTCGCGACGTGAATCGTCAAAATAACCGTAGCGCATGCTCTCTCCTCAGTAGATCCCATGCCCAAGGAGCTCCTCAAAGGAGGAAAACCCTCAGCAAGCTGAGCACTCTGGAGTCCCGGACTTGTCCGGGGTACTTTCTAGGTAGTCCGTCTCCGACAGTGGATCTGTGACCTAGCCCAACCGCCACAGCCACTGTGTCCTGTATGACCCAGGTATCGCGCCGTCCTAACCTCCCATGACCACCCGTACTCGATGGGTCGTCGCCGCCTCCAGAACCGGCACGACGTTGCCGTCGAGCTCCTGGCCATCGACGGTGACCGACCGTACCCCCTGGCATACGCCATCGGGGTTCTCGACCTCGATCTGGTAGACGGCGCCGCGGAACTGGCGGCTGACCCTGAACCCATCCCAGCCTGCCGGGATGCAGGGCTCGATCCGCAGACCATCGTAGGTAGGCGCGATGCCCAGAATGTGCTGGGTTGCCGCCTGGTAAACCCAGGAAGCGGTGCCCGTGAGCCAGCTATTGCGGGCCAGCCCAAACTGGGGATGTTCGTCCCCCAGGATATTCTGTGGATAGACGTAGGGCTCGCACTCGAACTCGTCGATGCGATCGTTCTTGGCCGCGGGGTTGATCTGGTCATAGTACTCAAAGGCGCGTTGCCCATTGCCGGTCAAGGTTTCGGCAATGATCACCCACGGGTTGGCGTGCAAAAAGATGCCGCCGTTCTCCTTTGCCCCGGGCGGATAGGTCGTCACCCCCCCCTTGCCTGGATCGTAAACGCTGTATCCCGGCGTACTGAGCTTGATGCCATTTCGCGTGTTGAGCCTGGCATAGACCGAGTCCAGCGCCATCCTGGCCCAGTCCGGCGGGGCAAAGCCCGATATCACCGGCCAGGACTGGCCATTGGCAAAGATCTGTCCCTCAGAGTTGGCCCGGGAACCTAGGGCACGGCCTTCGGCATCATAGTAACGCACGTACCATTCACCGTCCCAGGCCTGTTTGTTGACCCGGATCCTCATCTCCTCGTAGTAGGCGGCGTAGCGTCCGCCCAATTCCGCGTCATCCATCTGCCTG
>JASFHU010000191.1:0-7495 GCA_050123055.1 Anaerolineae bacterium | reverse complement strand
ACCTCGATCTGCAGATTCCGGGTCCACTTTTTGATCGTAGCCTCAGAGGTGCCAAACTCCACCCCCATGGCAACGGTCACAAAGTACTCGATCTCTTTCTCCCCGAGCGGCTCGCCCGGCAGACCGCTCATGGAACACCCCGCCAAGAGCACGAGGATGGAAAAAAGCACGAGAAAGGCCAGGAAATGCCGTGTGCGGCGTCTCACGAGAAAGACCTCAAGCCATTACAGGGTCAACTAGGAGGGGAACGTGCCGCCATAGTGCTCGTAGAGCACGAAGCCCATCTCGGCCATCATCCCCTCCACCAGCCCCGCCCGCTGTACCTCAACGCGCGGATCGGAGAGGGGCAGTTCGACGCCGTCGAAGGAAAAGACGGAAAACGCTACGTGCGAGTCTTGGTCACAGTAGATCACGCCGCTATCGTTGCGTAGTCCACGCATCGAGCCCGTTTTGTGATAGGTCCTGTACCAGGGCAGGTAGCGGGGCACCCGGCTGTTGTACTGCTGGTGGCTGAGGATGGTGAGCATCTCGTCACAGGCCTCACGATCCACCACCTCGCCGCGAAAGATCATGGCCATCAGTTTGGTCATGTCAGCCGCCGAGGACACGTCGTTGTCCGGGCCACGGGAAAAGGTGCGCGAGCCATAGTCCATCTGGACCTCGCGGGCCCGGGCGCGCAGCGCCTCGACGCTGATGTCCGGCTGGTCGGGGATGCCAAAGGCGTGCAAGAACATCTCGTGGACCGTCATGTTGACGTGGATGCTGGTCAGGCCAAGCGCGTGCATCGTATTGGTCACATTCTCAGCCCCCACGATTTCCAGCAGCATGGTGGTGGCCGTGTTGTCGCTCACAATGGTCATCAGCATGGCCAGGTCGCGGATGGTGGGTTGCAGGCCATCCTGGAGCTGGAGCAGGACACCGGAGGTCAGCGTCTTGTAGCGGGTCTTCAACGTCAGGCGGTCGTCCAGGTTGAACCTGCCGGCGCGGGCCTGCTTGTAGACCTCGACCATGATGGGCACCTTGAATACGCTGGCCGTGGGGAAAACGGCATCCGCGTTGATCCCAGTCTCTTCGCCGCTCTCGATGTGGTGTACGGCGATGCCAAACTCGATGCTGTCGTCGGTGATGCAAGCCAGTAGTTTTTCACGCAGCGTCATTCAGCCCCCCTATGTTCATCCAGTCTACCATCAGCAGTCAAGTCCGGCCTGGTCCAGGTCGTCCGAGACCGGCGTCAAGAACAGCGTGACCCGGCAACTGACCTCTGGGCAGTCATCGTCGGACTGCGCATTCTCGTTCTCCAGCTCGATGATGCGATCCTTGAGTGCAACAAACTCTTCTCTGAGCAGCCTGAATTGAGCAGGCCTCAGCTTGGTATTCAGAATATAGTGGAACCCGATGCCCAAGCCCTCGTGTACCTTGAGCTGGTCGATCCCCTCGCGAGAGATATCCAGCAGGGTAGCGATAAAGCCGACCGCAGCCTTGAAGGAGCGAAGCGTGACCTCATTGGGCACCAGGCTCTGTTGATCCCTAGGGATCAAGTTGGAGAAGTCCAGGTATTGGGCCACCGCTTGGTAGTACTTTTCGGTGATGCCGTGCGACATCCCTTCGCGGGCAAAGGTGACCAGCCCCACCTCCTTGAGCTTGTTCAGGTGATAGTGGGCTCGCGCCCGCGTGATGCCGAGGGCGCGGGCCAGTTGTGCGCCCGTCCGGGGCTCGGTCATCATCAGGCACATTCGATAGCGGATCGGGTCGGCGATGGCCTCTAGCTGCTCGATCCGCTCCAGGTAGTAGATGTCCTGGATAGTTGGTTGTTCCTCCACGGTCGTCACGGACGAATCCATGCTTCACTCCATTTGCTGCCGGCTTTGCGCCGTCATCTACTGGCGGCCCCGCTGATAAGGATCGAGCGTGTCGCGCAAGGCGTTGCCGAACAGGTTCATACCCAGAATTACGACAAAGATTGCCAGGCCCGGAGCCGACACGACCCACGGGGCCGTGGAGATAAACGTCCTGGAGTTGACCATCATCGCTCCCCATTCCGGAAGGGGCGGCTGCGTCCCCAGGCCCAAAAAGCTTAAAGCTGCAGCAGTGAGGACTGCCAGGGGCATCCTCAGGGTAACAAAGACGATCAGGGGCGACATGATGTTGGGCAAGATGGTTCGAAACACGATGCGCGAGTTAGTCGAACCGATGGCCCGTGCGGCCAAGACGTACTCGCCTTCCTTGGCCGACAGTACAAAGCCCCGGATCAAGCGCGCGTAGCTGGGGATGCCGGCGATCCCGACGGCGATCATGGCGTTGATCAAACTGGGTCCCAGGATGGCCACGATCGACAGGGAGAGCAGGATGTAGGGGAAGCTAAGCATGATGTCGATAAACCGCATAGTCAGCATGTCGGGCCAGCCCCCCCAGTATCCGGCTCCCATTCCGAACACGAACCCTCCCAGGGTACTGATGCCGGTGACGATCAACCCGATCATCAGTGTATAGCGAGCGCCGTACAAGATCCGGCTGAACAGGTCACGCCCGAGCTCATCGGTCCCAAAGGGATGCTGGAGATTGGGCGGCGTCAGCCGGATATCAGTCCGGACGTCAAAGGGATCATAGGGAACCACGTAGGGCGCAAAGAAGGCAAAAAAGACCAGGAGCAAGACGACGGTCCCGCCGATTTGAGCCGATCTGTGCCTGAGCAGTTGCCGCATGAAATACCGCGGCCCGGAACGGCGGGCCGGTTCTGCGGCCTGGGAACGGGACTCGAAGGCTGTGGTCTCCATCTCACCCTTCACTTGCTATACTTGATACGCGGATCGAGGAACACGTAGAGGATATCCACGAAAAGATTGACCAGGACGTAAGTGGCGGCGCTGATAAGGATGATGCCCTGGGTGATGGTAAAGTCCCGCCAGGCGATGGCCTTTACCGCCAGCTCGCCGATGCCGTGCCAGGCAAAGATGTTCTCGATGATAAAGGCTCCGCCCAGGAGGTAGCCAACTTGCAGGCCGAGTAGCGTGACCACCGGCAGCAGGACGTTCCTTAGCGCGTGGCGGGAAACGACGCGCCCTTCGCGCAGACCCTTGGCCCGGGCAGTCCGCACATAGTCTTCATTCAAAACGTCCAGCATGCCCGACCGGGTGATACGCGAGAGACCCGCCGCCTCGATCAGGCCCAGCGAAAGGGCAGGCAGGATGAGGTGCCTCCAATCTCCCTGCCCCAGGACGGGCACCCATCTCAGGCGCACGGCAAAGATCATGATCAGAATAATGCCAAAGAAAAAGGCCGGCATCGATATCCCGAACAGCCCGATACCCTGTCCCACGACGTCCCAGATCGTGTCCTTGTAGTAGGCCGAGACGATGCCCGAACCAACCCCCACGACGAGAGCGACGATCAGACTGGCCCCGGTGAGGATCATGGTGTTTACGTAGCGGGGCCTGAGATCCTCCCACACCGGACGCCGGGTCCGGACAGAGACGCCCAGGTCTCCTCGCAGTACATTGCCGACATAGATGACAAACCTTTCGTACCACGGCTTGTCATAGCCGTACTTTTCCCTCATGATGCGCACAGCCTCTTCGGTCTGCTGGCTGGTACCCCGGCCGGCGTACATCTGCTCGATGGCGTCGGTGGGGATAAACGCCTGCAGCAAAAATGTGACAAAGAGGATCCCGAGGCAGATCGGCACCAGAAAGGCGATGCGCCGGATGATATAGGCGGTCAAGGGGCAACTCTCCTTTGCACAGAATGTCCCCCAAGGTTTGCACGATGCCTGGCTTCAATACCTGGCAGTTTTATGTAAAATCTAGTCATTTGACGCTCAACCCGGTCCTCGCTGGGCGTTCCCAGTGGTCCATTCGCTGACAAAACCTGTCAGGTCTGGTCCAGGCGCTGTACGGGGGCCCCGCCTGCGAACGCTGCGCAGGTTGAGGGGCCCCCGACTTCACAGAAACAGTTCCCCTCGCTGACACCCCCACAAAGGGGGGATACTTCTCAAGCCAGACGTCACCCGGAATGAGTTCGCCATTGAACCCTAGGGTATAATCCTGCACGTTGCCTGTGGTCACAAACATGGCCCAGTTGGTGATGTTCGGAATGGCGATGGCCTTCTCCAGAAGAACCCGTTGGGCGTCGCTCACGCACTCGGCCCGCAGATCCGGGTCCATGGTCCTGTCGCAGCGATCCAGGATCTCGTCGATCTCTGGATCCTCAGGCAGTTTCTCGCGGTGGCCGGGCGAGCGGAACAGGTCGGTCAAGACGACGGGGTCGTCCCAGGTCCAGCGCATCAGGTCCATATCCCAATCTTCTTCGAGCAAACTGGGATAGAAGGCGCCCCAGTCAGCCGTCTCCAGTTCTGCCTCGATGCCAATATCGGCAAAGTTGGCCTGGATCACCTCCAGCGTCTTGATGATGTGGTTAAAGCCGGCGTAGCTCAGGATCAGGAACTTGGCGGGCTGCCCGTCCTTGTCGAGCAAGCCGTCGCCATCGCTGTCGGTCCAGCCCAGGTCGGCCAGCATCTGCAATGCCTTCTCAGGATCGTACTCCATGCCATACTCTGCGGCGACCTCCGGATCGTGACCCGGGATCCCCTGCGCCAGCGGGCTGTAAGCGGCATCGGCATAGCCGTCCCTGGCCGCAGCCACGATGGCTTCGTTGTCGATTGCGTGGCCCAGCGCACGTCGGAAGGCGGGATCGTCAAAGGGCGGTCGTTGGTAGTTGAACTCGAGGAAGGTCAGGTTGGTGGCGTTCTTGTTGACGTGCACGTTAAAGGCATCGTCACCGATGAATCGGGCGACGGCATCGGAGGACAGAGGTGACTGGACGATCTCGCCGGTCTCCAGGGCAGCCTGGGCAACGCTATCCTCGGGGATCACGTAGAGGATGATCTTTTCCGCCAGTGGCGGACCCTGGTTCACGGCATCGGCCCGGAACTGCTTGTAATCGGGGTTTCGGACCAGCGTGATCTGCGATCCGGGCAGCCACTCTTCAAACATGTAGGGGCCCACGCCCACCGGATTGCGGCCATACTCCTCGCCCCACTGTTCTACTGCTGTGGGCGAGTTGATCCCGCCATAGCTGTAGCTCATGTTGAGGAAGAAGGGGGCATAGGGCTCTTCGAAGACAAACTCGACCGTATACTCGTCGGTGACATTGACCTCTTGCAGAGAGCCGATCCAGGGCAGGACGGGGGAGGCATTGGCCTCGTCCATGATGCGATCAAAGTGGAACTTGACGGCCTCGGCGTTGAAATCAGTGCCGTCGTGGAACTTGACACCTTCTCTCACCTTCACGGTGAGCGTTTTCTGATCCTCGCTCACCTCCCACGATTCGGCCAACTGACCCTCCACCACCCCCTCGGGACCGATGTACCACAGCCGGTCGTGTATGTAGTGCATGGCATCACTGGCCGTGAGGGAGATGGTCATCACGTTGTCGAGGGTCTCGGGGTCTTCGCCTAGGCGAAAGCCGAGCACGTCGCCCCCCTTGGGCTCGGGCGTGGCAGTGACGACCGATTCGACCTCCACTACCTCAGTGACTACCTTTTCGACGATCTCCGTCTCTCCCTCGACAACCACCGTCTCGACGATAGTTTTTTCCACCACTTGGGTGACCACTTTTTCGATCACCTCAGGTTCCGGGGTTGCTCCACAGGATGCCACCAACGAGGCGATCACCAGCAGACTAAGCAGTAGAATCAGACGCTTCATTTTACCTCCTCCTTGTAGTGACTAAAAGGATTCCATCCACTCCCGACAACGAACACCCGTCCTTTTGCTGGAGCACCTCCTTTCTTGCCCGCACTATGGAAGCATAGCTCTGCCTCTTTTTTTGAAGAGGTTGCCTTGCTGTGTAGACCGATTCGGCGCGAAAACTCAATTCGAATAGTCAAATCAATCTGACGCGTCAACACTATTATATCATGGCCTAAGGCATTTGTCAAGCCCCCAATTTTGGTTGTGATGTAAAGTTGAAAAGTGGACAGTTTAAAGCCGAAAAGTGGACACTTTCCAGCTGAAAAGCGGACCCCCCTGGCTGTGCTCAAGACCGGCTGGCATGGTAAGCTTCCCCCATCACGAGAGGAGGAAACCATGTCACAGCTCCATAGACGCTTCACAGACGAACAGGTCAAGGTCCTGTTCCAAGGGTACTGTCAAGGTCAATTTGCTCGCACCGATCTGCAAGACCTGTTGGGCATTGGCAAGTCCCGCTTCTTTGCCCTACTGAAAGCCTATCGTCAGGACCCCGACGGGTTCACGATTGCCTATCGGCGGTCAGCGCCAGCCAAACTGTCTCCAGAGGTGGAAGATGCGATCAAGGCAGCTCTGCTGCGAGAGAAAGCCATTGTCGAAGATCCTGACCTGCCCATCTCGAGTTACAATTACACGGCCATCCGAGACCGTTTGCAGGCCACGGGAATCAAGGTGTCGGTGACCACCATCATTGACCGTGCAAAGAAGTTGGATTGCCACAAGCCTCGCCGCAGGAAGAAGGTACACGATCGGGAGGTCGTCACGGCCTCTGTCGGAGCCCTGATCCAGCACGATGCCTCGACCCACCTGTGGTGTCCCCAAGCCGAAGAGAAATGGACCCTGGTCACCTCCATCGATGATTACAGTCGCAAACTGTTGTTTGCCGACTTCTTTCGCAGTGAAACCACCTGGGCCCACATCCAGGCCACACAGGCCTTGATGCAGGAGTATGGCCTACCTCTACGCTACTACGTCGACTCCCTGCGCGTCTTTCGCTTCGTGCAAGGCAGAGATAGCGTCTGGCGCAAGCATGTCTTGGAAACTGACGACGTGGAAACCCAATGGGGCAAGATTATGCGCCTATTGGCCGTCGACGTGAGCTATGCACTCTCCCCGCAGGCGAAAGGAAAGGTCGAAAGACCCTACCGCTGGCTGCAAGATCGTATTGTCCGTACTTGCATCTATGAGAACTTGTCCACAAAGGCTGAAGCACGGACTGCCCTCCAGGCCGAACTCCATCGCTACAACAACCGGCAGATCCATTCCACCACCGGAGAGATCCCCAACATCCGCTTTGAGCGAGCAAGAAGAGAGGGCAATTCGCTGTTCCGCAAGTTCGTCATCCCCAAGCCCTATACCAGCCCACAGGATGTGTTCTGCCTGCGGGAAGAACGCATGGTCAACGCCTACCGGCGCATCTCTCTATTCAACCATACCATTGAGGTGCCCAACGTGCCCTTGCGTGTATACGTCAATGTCCACATGGTGCCAGACGAACCAAAGGAGCTGATGCACATCCGCATCTGGTGGAACGACAGCATGGTGCATTCCCTCTCCCTGCCTTTGCACGGCTTTCGTGTCCACTTTTGAACTTTACGGGTGTCCACTTTTCAACTTTAGCTAACAGCCCCCAATTTTGGTGATTACCCATAAGTGATTTCGCTACTTGAAAAGCTCCGCCCAACGCAGTATGCTTGGGAGTGCGAACAACCCAGCGACAGCGAAAGGCGGAGCCATGGATAGCATACTGC
>JASFHU010000190.1:0-7497 GCA_050123055.1 Anaerolineae bacterium | reverse complement strand
CGGCGGGCGATTCGCGACCCGGTACCTGGCCGGTGGCCAGTTCGCCCAGGTCGGCGTGGACGGGCGGGATCTCCTGGAAGTAGCCCACCTGCTGGTAGTGGCGGAGCTGCGGAGTGTCGTCGGTGCAGAATTTGCACTCCATCATGGCACCCGGGTGCCAGTAGGAATCAAAGTCGACCAACGACGCAAAGGCCCCCTCGTCCAACCAGCCAGGCTGGATGGTGCGATGCGGCTTTTTCAGAATCGGCCCAGCGGTGACGATGATATCGCAGCCGGTCACGGCCTGGCGCGGTGAGTCTACTACCTCAACCTCCAGTCCAAGCCGGGCGCTCACATCTTGTGCGTAGCGGCGAGCTGCATCGACCGAGACGTCGTAGGCCATCACCCGTTCCAGCGGAAAGAGAACATTCAGGGCCTCGACGTTGCTGCGCCCCTGCACTCCACAGCCCAATACGCCGACCACCGCTGACTCGGGCCGGGCCAGGTATTTGGCCGCCACCGCCGTCGCCGCCCCAGTGCGCATGGCCGTGATCCAGACGCAATCCATCACCGAGAGGGGGAGACCGGTCTCCGAGTCGTTGAGGA
Source organism: Anaerolineae bacterium (assembly GCA_050123055.1). GTDB lineage: Bacteria > Chloroflexota > Anaerolineae > JAAYZQ01 > JAAYZQ01 > JASFHU01. The sequence continues at coordinate 6,912 of JASFHU010000190.1, read as the reverse complement.
TAAGTAGCCCGGTGATGTAGGGCAATCCCCGCTCCTGGTTTTCTGGAAAACCACTGACCCACTTGATGCCGGCCGATTGGAGCGCCGGGATGTAGGCCGGCATGGCATGGATAAAGTTGTCGCCGCCGCCGGGGTGAATGCCCGGCTTGGGAGGCATCTCTACGCGGCCCTGACCCTTTTCCCTGAAGGCCACCTCTAGCGCCTCGATGATCTCGGACATGGACAGGCCTACAGCGACCACATCGGCCTGTGATAGATAGAGCAGTTGATTTGTTCCCATATCGGCATTCCCCTCCCCTAATCGTTGCGCCTCATGCTTTGAGTTCCACACGCTCCAGGGCCTGCTCCAGGTCGGCGATGATATCGGCTGCATCCTCGATGCCTACACTGAACCGGACGAGCCCGTCGCCAATGCCCAGGGCTGCCCGGACCTCGGGCGCGACCTGGCGATGCGACGAATGGGCCGGGTAGAGCGTCAGACTGTAGACGTCACCCAGCGTAGTGGCAGGCAGGACCAACTCCAGCGCCTCCATAAAGCGGAAGACGTCAGATTGACCCGCATCGCGCAGGTCAAAACTCATCATACCGCCGAACTCACGGCCCCCGAACAGCCGGGCCGCCAGGTCGTGCTGCGGGTGTCCTGACAGGCCAGGATAGTTCACCCGGGCCACGGCCGGGTGCCCCATCAGCCAGTGGGCCACGGTCCAGGCATTGTCGCAGTGCTGGCGCATCCGCAGAGGCAAGGTTTTCAGCCCACGCAGCGCCAGCCAGGCCTCCTGGGGCCCCAGGTTGGCCCCCAATAGCTTTTGCCGCTCGCGCAGGTCGAGGCCCCGCTGCGCAGAACAGGCCACCACCCCGGCCATCACGTCGCCATGACCGGACAGATACTTGGTCGCCGAGTGAACGGCATAGTCGGCACCCTGTTCCAGCGGGCAGAACAGGTAGGGTGAGGCAAAGGTACTGTCCACGACGACGGCGGCTCCGGCGGCACGGGCCATCTCTACCAGGGCAGGGACATCTGCCACCTTCATCAGCGGGTTGGAAATGATCTCACAGAGCACAGCAACAGGCTGCTCCCCAGCGATGGTCCGAGCCACCTGATCCAGGTCGGTGATGTCCACAAAACGGACACGCACACCCAGGCTGGTCAGAGCCCTTTCCAACAACGCATAGGTCGCCCCGTACAGATCGGCCGCGGCAACCACGGCCGTCCCGGCTTCCACCCCCGCGCTCAACAACGCAGCGTGGATGGCCCCCATCCCCGAGGCAAAGGCAACAGCGTCCTCGGCGCGCTCCAAGGTGGCGATGGCTTGCTCCCAGGCGCTGACAGTGGGGCTGCCGTAACGCGGATAGACAAAGCCGGCCCGCTCACCGCCAAAGACGCCATCCAGGTCCGCCATGTCTTGGTAGAGATAACCCACAGAATGATGGACGGGCGCACTGACCGGCGAATAGTCGGGGCGTGGGCCGCGCTCGCCGGCATGGACCGCCTGTGTGTGGATGCTCTTGCCCTTCAGCATTGTTTCCTCCCAGATCCCTTACTGTCCTGTTCTCTCGGGAAGGACGCGGCGCCATCCTCGCCCCTCGGTTTTGCCATGCACGTGTAGGATTTCACCCAAACCGGCCGGTTACATAGTCTTCGGTACGCTGCTGGCGTGGGCGGGTGAAAATATCTTCGCCGGGGCCGACCTCCACCAACTCGCCACCCAGCAAGAATGCCGCCGTATCGGCCACACGTGCCGCCTGTTGCACACTGTGGGGTACCAAAACAACGGTATACTCAGCCTTGAGGTCCTGCAGCGACTGTTCCACCTTGGCGGTGGACAAGGGGTCCAAACCCGACGTGGGGTTGTCCAGCAGGATGACCTCCGGCTCGAGGGCCAGGGAACGGGCAATGCACAGCCGCTGCTGCTGTCCGCCCGAGAGGCGCATGGCTGGTTCGTGGAGGCGCTCCTTGACCTCGTCCCACAACGCAGCCTGGCGCAAGCTACGCTCAACCAGCCCGTCAAGACGGTCCTGGCGCCGCTCACCTCCCATCCGCGGACCGTAGGTCACGTTCTCATGGATGGTGAGTGGCAACGCGATAGGCAGGGCAAAGACCATGCCCACCCTCCGGCGCAGGTCGGTCACGTCCACGTCCGACGCATAGATATCCTGCCCGTCCAGCAGGATCTGCCCCGTGATCTCGGTTTCCTCATTCTTGATCAGATCGTTGAGACGGTTCAGGCAGCGAAGCAGCGTGCTCTTGCCGGCGTGGGAGGGCCCAAAGATCACGGTGATCTGATTGGCGGTGATGTCGAATGTCACGTCTTGCAGTGCCACATCGCCACCAAAGCGATAGGCCAGATTCTGAATGGAGAACTTTACCATTGTCGCCTCCGGCGGAAACGACTGCGGATGATGGTTGCTACAACGTTCATGCTCAAGACCAGGACCAGTAGCACCAGCGCCGTGCCGTACTGAACTTGTAGCGGCATCCCCGGCACCTGGGTGGAGATTACGTACAGGTGATAGGGCAGGGCCATCGTCTGATCCATGAGGCTACGGGGCAACTGGGGCAGGTAGAAAGCCGCCACGGTGAACAGGATCGGAGCGGTCTCGCCAGCCGCGCGCTCCAGGCCAAGTATGACGCCGGTGAGGATTCCGGGCAGTGCATTAGGCAGCACTACCTTGCGGACTGTCTGCCAGTGGGTAGCACCAAGACTGCGGCTCACCACCCGGAAGCGCTGCGGAACGGCGAGCAACGCCTCCTCTGCGGTTGAGATGACCACCGGCATGGTCATCAGCCCCAGGGTCAAACCGCCAGCGATGATGCTGGTGCCCAAGCCCATAAAGAGCACAAACAACCCCAGGCCGAACAGGCCATAAACCACCGAGGGGATGCCAGCCAGATTAATGATGGCCAGGCGGATGGCCCGCGTCAGCCAGCTATCGCCGGCGTATTCGGCCAGATACACCGCCGCCCCCACAGAGACCGGGATGCTGACGATGGCCGTTGCAAAGGTGAGCACCACCGTGCCCACGATGGCCGGAAAGATGCCCCCCTCCTTCATCCCGTTGCGCGGGAAATCGGTCAGGAACTCCCAACTGATGGCGCTGATCCCCTGAACGACGATATAGACCACCACGAGAACGATGGGTATCACCACCACCACTGCCAGAGCGGTCAGGATGGCAAAGGCGATCTTTTGGCTGGTTTGGCGGGACATGGACCACCCTTTCTCAGCAATGCTCAGGATAGATCAACCAAGGGCGCTATGCGCCTCACCGCTTCTTCCATAGGATGCCCAGGGGCGATCGAGAGCTCGATGGCTCCCTGGGGACAGACCTCGACACAACGCCCACAGCCCCGGCAGGCGTCATCGACGACTGCCCGTCCATTCAGCAAGTGAATGGCATCCGCAAAACAGACCTCCAGGCAGGCACCACATCCAGCGCACAGACTGCTCACCTCGACGGTGACGCCAGGCATGCGCGTCACCTTAGCACCGATCTGGGGCGTCAGATGGGGCAACATCGTCCACAGGCAGCAGCAGGGACAGCAGTTACAGATGGTGAGCAGTTTGTGTCCCGGGCCGACCCCCAGCCAGACCGTATCCAACTTGTTGCGGCCCACCATGTGGACCAGGCCGGCCTCGCGGCAGGAGCGGACGTGCGCCATTGCTTCTTCTCTGGTGACAGGACGACCCAGCCGGGGATCGATCCCGGCAGCGGCTTCTCCCAGAAACAGGCAACCCCGATCGATGGGATAGTCCTGGCATTGACTCCCATCCCGGCAGATACAGGCGTCCATGATCCAGTGTGTACTGGCTTCTCTGATGAAATGCTCTACCACCTGAGAAGGCAGTACCATCTCGCCGGGCAGTTCGATCGACTCGTGGATCGGAATCACCTGGTCCCTGGGAAGGTAGATCAGACGATCCCCCTCAAAGAACCAGCGATCCATGAGACTGCCAAGAACTGGCAGCCTGGTCGCCCGGGCGGCCAGAAAGCGACCGGGGAAGGCCAGCTTGATCATCGGCACGAACCACCGGGGCCGGCTCATTGGGTCAAGTCCTCCCCTGGTCGCAAGCAGTCCATTCCAATGCCCTCTTTGGCTATCGGTAGTAACAGCATTTCACCCCATCAGCCGTCCGCTTCGCCGCGACCCGCCCCTGATAACTACAGCTGAAGCGATGGCGTTGATGATAAAGGTCACTATGAACAGCAGGATGCCCACGGCAAAAAGTACGTGATAGTGGGTGCTGCCCTGGGCAACCTCACCCATCTCGGCAGCGATGGTGGCCGTCATGGTCCGCGCCGGCAGGAAAAGCGCATACCACTCGCGGGGGATGCGGGCCGCATTGCCGGTGATCATCATCACGGCCATCGTCTCACCGATGGCCCGGCCGATACCCAGCATCACGGCGATGATCACACCCGAACGGGCGGCGGGCACCACCACCCGGTAGATGGTCTGCCAGTGGGTGGCTCCCATGGCCAGGGCTCCGTCGCGATAGGACTTGGGCACAGCGTCGATGGCATCTTCGGCCACGCTAATGATGGTCGGCAGCGCCATGTAGGCCAGCACCAGCGAGCCGGTGAAGGCGGACAGGCCGGTGGGCACATTCAACCACTCGCGCACGATTGGGGCCAAAACGATCATGCCCAGGAATCCGAGTACGACCGAAGGGATACCCGCCAGCACCTCGATGAGGGGTTTGAGGATCTCACGCAGCCAGTCTGGGGCCAGTTCACGGACGAATATGGCCGTGGCCAGGCCCAGGGGCAGGGCGATCACCACCGCCCCGACTGTTACCAGCAAGGAACCCAGGATCAGGGGCCAGGTGCCAAAGAGCTCCTCGTTCGGATACCAGCGCGTGCCGAAAAAGTTGCCCAGTGACACTTCCCAGAGTGCCGGCGCCCCTTCTCGAAGCAGGAAGAGAAAGATCAATACCATGAAAAAGATGGCCGAGAACCCGGCAACCCGGATCAACACCTCGAGCCAAAACTCCCGTCTTCGCGAGTTTGTCCTTTTTGCCATTTTGCCTCTCAATCTACCGCCGCTCGCTCACTCATTGCAGGGGCACAAAGCCCAGGTCCTGCACAATCGCCTGCCCCCCTGGACCCATGATCCAATCCATGTACTCGAGGATGACCCCCTGGGGCTGGCCATCGGTATAGATGTACAACCCGCGGGCAATGGGGTAGCTGTCGTCCTTGACGGTCTCTATCGTGGGCATGACCAGGGCATCGCTATCTGATGGGGCCACGGCGACGACCTTTTGGTCGTGGGTGACGTATCCCAGGCCGTCATAGCCGATGGCGTTGGGGTTCTGTCGTATTTCGGCCGAGATGCCCTCCGATGAGGGCATCAGCAATGTGTCGGGGGAAAAGAGTGTCTTGTCCTCCTTATCCCCCTGGCGCACGACCTCTTCCAGGAAGAAGACGTGGGTGCCACTGTTCGACTCGCGGGATAGGAGGACGATGGGCCGGTCTTCTCCGCCCACGTCGCGCCAGTTGGTGACCTGACCTGAAAAGATGGCCGATAGCTGCGGGATGGTCAAACCATCGACCGGGTTGTCGGGGTGGACGACAACGGCGATGGCATCGCCGGCCACGACCTGCTCCACGGGTTCGATGCCGTTGGCCTGAGCATTGTCACGCTCTGCTTGCTTGATGCGCCGCGAGGCATTGGCCATGTCCACGGTACCGTTGATAAGAGCCGCGATGCCGGTGCCGGAACCACCCCCGGTGACGGCGACCTGGACCTCTGGGCGAATCCGGCCGTATTCCTCGGCCCAGGCCAGAGCCAGGTTGACCATCGTGTCGGACCCCTTGTTCTGGATACTGGTCGCGGCTCCGGGCTCTGCTGCTCCGCCCTCCTCAGTCTGCGAGCCGCAGGCTGCGAGGACGAGAAGCACAGCCAGCGCCAACACAAAGGGGATCGATGCTCTTGGTCTCTTCTTCACTATCCACCCCACGTTGGTAGAATCGGCTCGAGTCGGAGCGATTATATCACCTACTGGCCCACACGTCAAAACGCCGCTTTGACTTTCGCCCTCTCTTCTGCTACAATGGCGGCGATGGACACCCATTCTCCCGCCAGCTACCGAGACGTCACTGCGACCAGAGCGATTCCGATCCGGTCGCCAGCGCTGATGGCGAATCGCTCGCATGGTTGAGGGAGAATCCCTGGTCGCTGGAGGCAGCAACATGGAATATCCAGAAAAGATGAGCGTGCGCGACCTTCACCTGTTCTATAGTGACTTTCAGGCACTTCTTGGGATCACACTGCCCATCAAGGAGAGACAGATCACTGCCCTGATCGGCCCTTCGGGCTGTGGCAAGAGCACATTCCTGCGCTGCCTCAATCGTATGAACGATACCATCGCCGGTGTGCGCGTCTCGGGAGACGTATGGCTGGACGGCCAGGACATCTATGCGCCGGAGTTCGACGTCGTGAACCTCCGCCAGCGGGTGGGCATGGTGTTCCAACGACCCAATCCCTTCCCTCAATCAGTCTTTGACAATGTGGCCTTTGGACCCCGCGTGCTGGGCATGCACCGGACTCGGAGTCTGGACGAGATCGTGAGCCGAAGCCTCCAGGGCGCGACCCTCTGGGAGGAGGTCAAGGACAACCTCAAACAGTCGGCACTGGAGTTGAACTCTGGCCAGCAACAGCGTCTGTGCATCGCCCGCGTACTAGCCGTTGAGCCGGAGGTCATTCTGATGGACGAGCCCTGCTCTGCCCTGGATCCCGAAGCCACGCTGGCCATCGAGGATCTGATGCGCAGGCTGCAGGAAGACTATACCATTGTCATCGTCACCCACAACATGCAGCAGGCTGCGCGCGCCTCCGACTGGACAGGTTTTTTCTGGTTGGGCGAGTTGATCGAATACGGTCCTACCGAACAGGTATTCATCACCCCG
>JASFHU010000189.1:0-7502 GCA_050123055.1 Anaerolineae bacterium | reverse complement strand
CGGTGTCGTTCACCCACTTGAGGTCGACGGTCGGCGAATAGATCGTCGCGTCCATCCCTATGGGAGGCTCATAGTAGCGCACACGGAAGGCATGGGCCCAGCGCTCGGCAATGGGCAAGCCCGCCCAAAACGCAGCCCGGAAGGCGGTCGATGAAACCTGGCAGAGCCCACCCCCAACGTCAGCCCGCGTCGTATTGCCCCAGATGATGATGCTCTCTTCGTAGCCCTGCTCGGCAGTCACCTCGCCGAGATAGTGGTTGAAGGAAAAGGTCTCGCCCGGCGCGATCAAGAGGCCGTCGAACTGGGACGTGCCCACGACAATATTCTGCACCCGCGAGGCCGTCGAACCCGCAAAGTTGGTAACCCCCTCGCCGATCAGCTCCACGATGCCCAGGCTTGGCCCGTCCTCGGTCGCAATGGCCGGGCGCACCGGGAGCAGCGGCAGGGCGACGGTGCGCTGGTCGCTGTTGGCTGCATCCCCAATCAAGGCCACCGTGCCGGTGATGTCCAGCGTCTGCCCAGGCACGCTCTCGAAGACGGGGTACAGCGTGTCGCTGGCATCGTCAAATCGGAACTGGGCATCAGACGGCGGGCGCTCCACCTGGGTAGCTATCTCTTCGGCCAGGCGGCCAGCCAGGCCCGGATCCAGGCTCACCGAAAGGGTCGCCTGTCCGTCGTCGCCGATCGTCGGCCGCAGGATCAGCCAACTGGCCAGCGTCGACGGGTCCACGGTCCACGGTCCCGCATCCGGTGCGGTCAAGGTGACTGGACCGCTGAGGATGCGCTGAACCTGGGCCTGCACGGCACTCAGATCGGTCAGTAGGGGTTCGCCCTCACGGACGACCAGATCTACCTCTCCGCCGCCCATCCCCTCAATGCGCTCCATGAGCGCCTGGCGGGTGGCCTCTTTGTCAACCTGGCGTCCCACCTGCCCCGGCACGACCGCTACGCTCAAGTCGTCGCCCAGTGAAAGGGTGGCGTTACGCAGCGGCTGGTTCACCTCTTGGGCCACCTGGCTGACAAACATCGTCCCGGTACCCGTATCAAAGCGAAAGAGCGGGGCCACCAATTGGCTCTCCACCAGCATCTTGGCCTGCTCCTTGAGCTGGTCTACCAGATCTCCCCTGTGTCCCAGAGCCATTGCCGCGTCCACCGTAGCCGCCACATCCAGCTCGGTGCCCAGGCTTGCGGGATCCACAGGCCACGATCGCTCGCCGTAGCGCAAGATCGGGAAACGATCCGTGGGATAGCGAAAGCTTGCTGCCAGATGCACCATCGCCTCGTCCCGGGTTAGCCCTCCCACGTCGACATCCCAGACATAGACGCCCGGGATGATCCGATCGGCCAGCCAAAGCTCGAAGATGAATAGGGTCGCCAGTCCGGCGATTATGATAGCAACGGAGAGCAGCGCCAGGGTCACTGCCCATGTGCCGCGAGCCGTCTGTGGTGCAGGCTGAGGTGGCGGTGGCACCCAACCCCGGGTGACGGGCTCGTCGGTCCAGGCCTCCCTTGCCTGGGCATCTAAAGTTGGGCGGCGCCGGGGCCGCACAGGCTGCTGCTCCATTTGGTGCTGATCCATTACCCTCCAGACGTCCTGCACCGACAGATGGTTCCACAATATCCGTGGCTCCATTTTGTCGCAGAATCAGATTGCGGTCTGTAAGCCTGCATCCCTTCAGTCTGCGAGGCCATTGTACCAGATGCGAGTTCAAACTGCAAGGGCCGGACGTGAAAACAGATGCAGCATGTATTGGAGAGGCTGCCGATCTATGATACAATAGACTCCATTTTGAACGACACACTGCCATTCCGTCGTGGAGGCATGGATGTTTAAGCGGCTAGCAACACAGGTAGGCACGCAGCGCCGGATGTTCTTGGCCATCCTGGTGCTCGCTCTGATCCCAGGGTTGTCCATCAACTACACGCCCACTCTGGCCCGGGCGCAGGAGGGAGGCCACGAGTCGAATGCCGGGGGCTCGCGCATCTCTGGCAAGCTGCTCGATCCCCTGGGCGAGCCGGTCTACGATGCAGAGATAACCGCGCTGGTCGATGGCAGCCAGGAACCGCTGGCCCACAGCACGAGCCAGCTCGACGGAAGTTTCTTGCTGGACTTGCCCGCGGATCACTATGTCTCAGTCGTGGTGAGGATCGCTCGCGCCCACTTTCAACCGATCGAATTGCAGCTTGCGCCGGAAGAAGTTACGGATCTCAACGAGTGTAGTTCGACCGACCTGGGCGATATCGAGATGGGACGCCGTATCACGGCCGGTTTTTGGGTGGCTACCCTCTCCTTCGTCCTCATCCTGGGTCTCATCGCCCTGGAAAAGCTGCACAAGACCACCGCGGCGCTACTGGGTGCCGCCCTGGTGCTGGGGATCAGTCTGGTGGGTGGTGCCCTATTCCCCAGTCTCTTTGTCTTTAACTTTGAAGAGGCCCTGTCGTACGTGGACTTTGACGTCATCTTTCTGGTGATGGGCATGATGATCGTCATTGCCGTCTTTGAGGAGACCGGCATCTTTCAGTGGATGGCCTACCAGGCCTACCGCCTGTCGCGGGGAAAGATCTGGCTGCTGGTCGTTATATTGATGCTCATTACTGCGGTGGCTTCAGCCCTACTCGACAACGTGACGACCATGTTGCTTATGGCCCCCATCACCATCCAGATCGCCCTGACGCTGGGCATCAATCCTCTGGCTCTGCTGCTGCCCGAGGTCTTGGCCTCCAACGTGGGGGGCATCAGCACCCTTATCGGCACGCCGACCAATATCCTCATCGGCTCCTACGCTGGGTTGGGTTTTAACGATTTCTTGATCAATCTGACGCCCGGTGTGGTGATGGCCCTGCTGGTACTGGCAGGGTATGTCGTTTTGCGGTACCGCAAGGCGCATAGTGATGCGGGCAGCCAACTCTCCGAGGCCATGCGGGAGCGGCTCTGGGAGGCGGGGCAGATCACCGAGCCAAACAGGCTGCGCAAGGCCAGCATCATCTTTGCCGTCATGCTCGTCCTCTTTGTGATCGGCGATCAAATCCACCTGGTGCCGGCCGTGACCGCCATCCTTGGGGCGGTGGCCATGCTGATCTGGGTAGCCCCCGATGTCGAGGAGATGCTGCACGTGGTGGATTGGACCACGCTGGTGTTCTTTATCGCTCTATTCATCAGCGTCGGCGCGCTGCAAGAGGTAGGTCTGATCAGCCTCATTGCCCAGAGCATCGGAGATCTGGTAGGTGACAACCTGACCGCCGCCACCCTGGTCCTGGTCTGGTCCGCGGCTATCCTATCGGGGGTGATCGACAACATTCCCTTCACCGCTACCATGCTGCCCGTGGTGGCCTATCTGACCCGAACCATTCCGGGTGCCGAGAGCAACGTGCTCTGGTATGCGTTGTCCATCGGCGCGGCGATGGGTGGCAACAGCACCCTCATCGGAGCTTCGCCCAACCTGGTGACGGCTGGCATCTCCGAACGGGCCGGGTATCGGATCACGTACTTGGAATTCTTGAAGGTCGGTCTCCCGGCGACAATCCTTACGGTGGCCGTTGGCACGATCTGGTTGTTCATTCGCTTCTGATCGCCGATTCGCAGTTCTGACCGTCGGCAGGTCGGTTGTTTCACGTACGGAAGTTCCATGAGGAGAGTGCAATGAAAAAGATCCTGTGCGCCACCCGGGGTGGCGAAGCGAGCCTCAGAACCCAGGATGCGGTCATTGCCATGGCCAAAGAGACGAACGCCACCGTGCTCTTTCTCTATGTCGTGGACGTCGAGTTCCTCAAGCTGACCGCCCGTGGTGTGCGCCACGACGTGGTAATGACCGAGATGGAACACATGGGTGAGTTCCTGCTGGCCATGGCCTGCGAACGGGCTGCGGCTCAAGGGGTAAAGGCCGAGAGCTGTCTGCAGCATGGTCCCCTCCTGGAGGCATTGGAATCTGCGGTCTGCGCAGAAGGTGCCGATGCCATCGCTTTCGGACGACCGGTCGGTCCCGACAGTTCCTTTTCCCTGTCCGATCTGGAGGAACTGACGGCAAAGCTTGAGAAAGACACCGGCGTCAAGACCTATATCCTCTGAGCGGAACAAGTATGCCATCCAGCAAAGCAGATACCGGCTACCATATCGTTGCTGCTGTTGGGGCAGAGAGTCATCTGCAGCCCTTACTAAAGACCGGCTGCGCCTTGGCCTCAGCCCGCGGCGGGCGGCTCACCATCCTGAGCGTGACCGCCAGTGGCCGGCCACCTGCCTGGCTGACCGTTCCCGAAACGTGCCAGGGTATCCAGGTGAGCACCCAGGTTCGGGCCGGAAGCGATCCCGGTTCCGAGATCCTGGATGCAACTCACGACGACCCAGCCGACCTAGTCTTGCTGGGCTGGCGCGGCGATCGGGGTCGCGGACGGTACCTTCTGGGTCGCACCCTCGATCCCGTGGTACAGTACTCATCCTGCGACGTGGCCATCGTCCGGGCCGTTGGTAAAAAGGGCTCGCTGGGCGATGCGCCCGGCGACATCGAGCGTGTGTTGCTCCCCACGCACGGCGGTCCAAACTCGATGCTGGCTATTGACCTGGCGCTGACCCTCTCGCCTCATTCCCAGGTCACTGCCCTTTACGTGGCCCGCGAGGCGCAGGGGGAGGTGGCCATATCGCTGGCCCGCCAGCAACTCGACGAGATTCTGGCACCATGGGCCCATGAACCCCGCGTCGAGGGCAAGATCGTCCAATCCTCGTCGCCCATCCGGGGCATCCTGCAAGAGGCGAACAGGGGGAGCTACGATCTGCTGATGGTCGGCGCCAGCCACGAAAGCTACCTGGATCGGGTGCTGTTCGGCAACATTCCCCAGACAGTGGCAGCCAGCAGTCCAGTGCCCTCCGTAGTCATCAAGCGCCACACCCGGCGCATGGCCATGGGTACCTGGTTGCGACGTGCCGGCTGGCGCATCTTTGACTTTCTCCCAACTTTGGATCTTCACGAGCAGACCCAGGTTTACAAGGCGATCCGGGAAGGTGCAAAGCCCAAGGTGGATTTCTTTGTGATGATCGCCCTGTCAGCAGCCATCGCAACCTTTGGCCTGTTGCAGAACAGTGCAGCCGTGATCATCGGCGCCATGCTCGTTGCGCCCTTGATGGCAGCCATCTTTGGCCTGAGCCTCGGCATCGTCCGTGGCGACGTGCGCTTGCTGCAGCGTGGTACCAGCGCCACGCTGCGCGGCGGGGTGCTGGCCATCGTCGTGGCGGTACTGCTCACCCTCCTCATCCCGGAAAGGCAGTTCACAGTTGAAATAGAGCTCCGAATAAGGCCTATTCTGCTTGATCTGGGCGTCGCGCTGGCCTCAGGCGCGGCAGGGGCCTACGCACTTTGCCGCAAGGAGGTATCGGCTTCGCTGCCAGGCGTCGCCATCGCCGCCGCGTTGGTCCCACCCCTGGCCACGGTAGGCATTGGCCTGGCCCGTCTGGATGGGCAGGTCGCCGGAGGGGCACTGCTTCTCTTTGTCACCAACCTGGTGGCCATCTCTGGCACAGGCGGCCTGGTGTTTCTTTGGCTAGGATTCCGGCCTCTGCCAGGAAGGCAGGTCCGCCGCAGGGTATTCCAAGGAGGGGTGTTGGGCACCATCGCGCTGCTCGTGGCTGTCACGATCCTGCTGGGATTGCTCACAGCCGACTCGTGGCGCACGGCTGCCCTGGAGCGCAGGATCGAGCATGCGCTGCACCAAGAGTTAAGCTCGATGGAGTACGTACACTGGGATGGCCAGTGGACGATGGAAGAGTTGGAGGATGGCACCGTCCAATTGGAGGTCGTGGTGCGTACCCCGCGGGCGGTGCGCCACGAGGAGGTGGTCGAACTCCAGGAGCAAGTTGCGGGGAGCATTCAGCGGCCCGTAGAACTGCGGCTGTCCGTGATCCTGACCACGCGTCTGGATCCCCTCGCTCCACCCACGCCAACTCCCACGCCCCTGCCCGGGACCACGGCAACCTTTACGCCCAGTCCAACGCCGACGGCCACCTCCACCCCCACTCCCATGCCCACCCCTACCTCCACTCCCACGTTGACACCCACACCCACACTCACCTCTACCCCCGCGCCAACGCATACGCCTACCCTCACCCCCACGCCCACGCCCACGCCCACCCATACCCCCACCCCCACCCCGACGCCCACGCCGGTCCTGGCCCAGGTTGGCGGCACCGGCGGCCTGGGTGTGTGGATGTACCGCCAGCCCGGACTGGGTGGGACCAAAATCGGCGCCCTGCGTGATGGTACGGTGCTGACGCTCACTGGCGAGTTGGTGGAGGCGGATGGTTATGTTTGGATCCAGGTGATCGATCCCAGGGGACGGCTGGGCTGGCTCCCTGAACGCTACCTGATTTACCTGGGTCGCCCGCCTATGTAGAGGGGTATTGCTTATGATGCTACTCTGGCTCGTATTGGATAACCCGGTACTATTGAACGACGTCCTGGAAGCGTGGACCGATGCCGGTGTGCGCGGGATCACCATCCTGGAGAGCACTGGCGTGCACCGCGTGCGGTCGCGCACGAGCACCCAGGACGCGCCGTTTATGCTGGGCTTCAGCCGGCTGCTGCGCACCGACCAGGTAGGGCACCACACGCTCTTTGCCGTGGTCCGCGATATGGAGATCGTGGAGCGCGTGGTGGCGGGAACCGAAGAGGTGGTCGGCGATCTGAGCCAGCCAAACACAGGCGTGCTCTTTGCTGTGCCCGTGGCCGCTGCCTGGGGACTGCCCAAACAGCTACGTACGGAGGATTGATCCATCCCAGTGCACTTCCGACTTTTTCAGGGTAGTCAGCATGTTCGCGACACATCACCAGAGACGAAAACGCGCTACTAGGGGCGCAGCATGCTGCGCCCCTACCATGGCTAGGTGTTTTCGGAGTAGCTCCCAATGGTCTGGCTAACTTTTTTCGGAAGCAGTATCATCCTCGTGATTGCTGCAATCAAATTGGCCCAGTATGGCGACGTCATCGCCGTCCGCACCCGCCTGGGCGGTATGTTCATTGGCGTTCTTTTGCTGGCTGGCGCCACTTCCCTGCCCGAAATGCTAACCATGATCAACTCATTCAGAGCCCAAACACCCGGCCTGGCCGCCGGAAACATGTTCGGCAGCAACATGTTCAACATGCTCCTACTGGCCATACTCGACCTGCTCAACCAGCAAGCACGTATCTTGAGACGTGTGGCCATGACCCACGCCCTGACGGCGGCCCTGGGCAGCGCCATGATCGGACTCTCGGTCTTTTTCATCCTGGGCGACATCCGCCTCAAGATTGGCTGGATGGGCGCAGACAGCCTGGTGCTCATCCTGGTCTACGTCGCAGGCATCCGTCTGATCCAGACGAACGGTCAGGCGTCGGCTACCACGGTCGAAGTGCCGGCTGGCAAGCCGGTCATGCCCCTGTGGCGGGCGTTGTTGGGATTTGCCATGGCCACAGGCGTGCTGGTGGTGATCACACCCTGGCTGGTGCGGTCCAGCAACGAGATCGCCGAGATCACCGGCC
>JASFHU010000188.1:0-7577 GCA_050123055.1 Anaerolineae bacterium | reverse complement strand
GGCCTGCAGGGCAGTCCCCCCCTTGGCCTGCACCAACATCCAGCCCGAGAGCGGCATGGTGACTTCGCTGGGGATGGGGATATTGGCGCTCTCCAACGCCATGATGACCACTACGCCAAGCCAGCCAATCGACTGCATGACGTTCATCAAGAACTCGACGAGTTGATGTTCAAGCGCTTCCACTTTGTTGCTCCCTGTTTGTTGTGGCTTAACACCCGGGGTGCCTGGACCGCTGGCTACAATCGCGCCGTCTCGGCTCAGGCCCTGGCACTCCAGGCACTAGCGGCCCATTATAGCATCAGCCATGGGGCTTGGCAAGTTGGCTGCCGGAGGCGGTTTTGACCTGCCAAAGGCGGTTTTGACATTGAGTACAAAATGGAATACAATAGCGTCGCATAGGGCGTTTCACGCGACGCATCGGTGCTTCACATATCAAGAGGGATCAAGGGGGATAGGGAATATGGGCAGAACCTTTGCTGAAAAGATATTGGCCCTGAAAGCGGGGTTGGACGAGACCGTGCCAGGGCAGATCGTGACTGTGCGGCCTGACAAACTCCTCACCCACGACAACACCTCCGCCATCGCCAAAACCTTTCGCAAGATCGGCGTGGACCAGGTGGCAGATCCCACAATGAATGTCATCATTCTTGACCACGTGGTGCCGGCTGCCAACGAGACCTACGCCCAGAGTCACAAGGAAACCCGCGACTTTGTGCGCGATCAGGGTATTGCTGCATTCTACGATGTCGGTGAGGGGATATGCCACCAGGTGTTGCCCGAACATGGCCACGCCCTGCCGGGTATGCTCATCGTCGGCAGCGATTCTCACACGCCCAGCCATGGCGCGCTGGGTGCCTTTGCCGCTGGCATCGGTCGTACCGAGGCCGCAGCGGTGATGGCCACGGGCGAGATCTGGCTGCGCGTGCCCGAAAGCATGCGCGTTGTGGTCGAGGGCACGATGCCCGAACGGGTCTCGGCCAAGGATCTGGTGCTGTACATCATTGGCGATATCGCTGCCGATGGCGCAGACTATAGGTCGGTGGAGTTTGCCGGACCCGTCATCGAGGCCATGAGCGTCGGCAGCCGGCTGGTGCTGTGCAATATGGCCGCCGAGATGGGGGCCAAGAACGGTTTCGTAGCCCCCGACGACACGACGCGGGCTTGGCTGGCAGATCGCGCCGGGCAACCCTACCAGGAGGTTCACCCCGACCCCGATGCCAGCTATGTACAAGTGCTCCACTACGACGTGAGCGATCTGGCTCCCCAGGTGGCCAAGCCCCACCGGGTCGACAACGTCGTTCCCGTCACCGAGATCGCAGGACTCCACATCGATCAGGCCCTCATCGGTACCTGCACCAATGGCCGGCTTGAGGATCTTGAGGTAGCTGCGGACATTCTGCGCGGCAAACGGATCGCGCCGTGGGTCCGACTCTTGGTCCTGCCAGCATCGCGTGAGACCCTGCTCCAGGCCATCGAGGCCGACATCATTACCGACCTGGTCGCCGCAGGGGCAACTCTGCTCAACCCTGGCTGTGGGCCCTGCCTGGGCGCCCATGAGGGCTGTATGGCTCCTGGCGAGCGGACCATTTCCACCGCGAATCGGAATTTCAAGGGGCGCATGGGCAGCCGCGAGGCCGAGATCTATTTGGGCAGCCCGGCTACCGTCGCTGCCTCGGCGCTGGCGGGTATGATAGCTGATCCGCGCCAGGCCTAACTCACGACTGAGCCACAAAGTAAAGGGGCGCTGGAACGGACCAAAGGCCCAGCCAGCCCTGTCTAACGAGGAGGGATAGCTTGGAGACGAGAATCACCGGCCGCGTGTGGAAGTATGGCGACGACGTCAATACCGACGTCATCTTTCCTGGCAAGTACACCTATAGCATTTCTGATCGCCAAGAGATGGCCCTGCATGCGCTGGAAGATCTGGACCCTGATTTTGTCAAGAACGTTCAGCCTGGGGACATCATTGTCGCCGGAAAGAACTGGGGATGTGGCAGCTCCCGGGAGCAAGCGGTCATCTGCCTGAAGGAGGCAGGGGTCGGAGCCATCGTGGCTCGTTCCTTTGCCCGCATCTACTTTCGGAACTGCATCAACGAGGGTCTACCCATCGTCACCTGCGATGCGGTAGACACGACAGAGACCGGTGACGAGATAACCATCGACTTCCAAACCGGCACCGTTACCACCCCCGGCACAGAATACACCTTCCCACCTTTGGCTCCCTCGGTGATGGAGATCCTCGACGCCGGTGGGCTGGTATCCCATGTGAGGAAAAAGCTGGGGATCGGGTAACCTGGTGAAGTCGGAAGATTGGCCCGCCGAATTGGCTCAAGGGCTGGCACTACTGGCCGCGGGGACGGCCGGTGCCCTGGCCGGCTGGGCGGTGGGCATTCCAGCGGGCATCATGGTCGGTGCGTTACTCATCTGCGGTCTCTACCGGCTGGCCGGTGGCGAGCAACTGGTGGGAGGCCGGCGGCCGGCTGAGAGCCAGCGGCTGGCTGATGGCCAGCTTGACCGGTGGCGGAAACGCTACGCCCGCCTCGGCCGGCTGCTGTTGGGCATCGTGATCGGGGCTGCCTTTGGCCCCGACATGATTGCGCCGCTCAAGGCTGCGCTATTGCCCATGGCCGGCCTCGTCGTCGCCATCATTTGTGTGGGATTGTTCCTTGGCTGGCTGCTCAACCGGCTCACCGGCCTGGATCTGGCGACATCGATCATCAGCGCCGTGCCGGGCGGGCTGCCGGCCATGACTGCCATGGCTGAGGACGTCGATGCGGATGCGACTGTGGTGACCGCGATCCACTTTTCAAGGTTGACCACCATCCTGGTGGCCATACCGGCCCTCTTTCGAATGCTGCCTGAGTCCCTGCCCGGCTCTGCCGCCACTGCTCCGGGTGAGCCGGTAGGGCTTGGGGCCACGGTCATTGCCCTGACCCTTGGGCTGCTGGCCGGTGCGCTTGCGTTAAGGTTCCGTGTCCCCACCGGCGATCTGGTCGGCCCCATTCTGGTGGTGGGTGGGATCAACCTGCTGGGGGGAGGCATTGGTCCCCTGGCCCCGGGTTTTCGCCAGGCGGCCATGCTCTTCATCGGCATCTCTGTGGGGGTCCAGATGTCGCGGCAGAGCTTGCACCGGCTGCGGCAGGTGGCTCTTCCGGCAGCGATCATGATCGTGACGCTCATCAGCGCCGGATTGCTCATGGGATGGGGGCTGTCGCGGCTGACCACCCTCGATCTGGTCTCGGCCCTTCTCAGCGGCGTGCCTGGTGGAGCCAGCACCATGCCCCTCATCGCACACGACGTGGGCGGGGACATGCGCCTGGTCGCAGCCCTGCACCTGATGCGGCAGCTCGTCATGCTCGTTTTGGTTCCGTTGACGCTGGGCTATCTATTTCGCAACCGGCGCCACGAGCGCGCCATTGCCCCCAAGCTACATACAGGGGGATGATGTAGATCCTTTCCGAAGGACTTGATGCCGGCTGGAGCTTGTACCACCGGCATCCAGGCAAGAGGTTCCATTACTATATTCAGTAGGGAGGAAATGAACGATGGCCAAGTACAAAATCGCGCTGATGCCCGGTGACGGCATTGGCAACGACGTGATGGATGCAGCCCAGATCGTGCTCGACAAGATCGGTCTGGATGCAGAGTACGTCCCAGCCGATATCGGCTGGGAGTTCTGGCGCCAGGAGGGCGAACCGCTGCCCCAGCGAACGCTCGATACCCTCAAAGGGTGTGACTGCGCGCTGTTTGCAGCCATCACCTCCAAGCCCAAAGAGGAAGCCGAAAAGGAGTTGGTCCCCGAGTTGCAGGGCAAGGGGCTCGTCTACCGCAGCCCCATTGTGCGCCTGCGCCAGACGTTCGATCTGTACGTCAACCTGCGGCCCTGTAAGGCCTTCAAGGGCAACCCGCTGAACTACCGGGACGACGTGGACATGGTGGTGTTCCGCGAGAACACACAGGGGCTGTACGCTGGCGTCGAGTTCCACCCCCTGCCCGCCAAGGTCCGGACAGTGCTGGAAGAGCACAGCGCTGGCATGGCTGCATTCGAGAGCGTCTCGTCGGAGGATATTGCCTTTTCAGCCCGCATCTTTACCCGCGAGGGCTGTCGCCGCATCGTCCGCCAGGCCTTTGAGTACGCCAAGCGTTTTGGCTATCCCACGGTGACGCTCGTCGAGAAACCAAACGTGATCCGCGAAACCTCGGGGCTGATGGTGCGTGAGGCACGCAAGATCGCGGCCGATTACCCCGGTATCGAGCTCTGGGAGACCAACGTGGACGCGATGGTCATGTGGATGGTCAAGAATCCGCAGGATTATGGGGTCATGGTCGCCAGCAACATGTTTGGCGACATCATCTCCGACCTGGCTGCCCAGTTGGTGGGAGGATTGGGCTTTGCTGCCAGCGGCAACATCGGCGACGAGTTTGCCGTCTTTGAGCCGACCCATGGTTCCGCTCCCAAGTACGCTGGCCAATACGTTGTCAACCCCACGGCCATGCTGTTGGCTACCAGGCTGATGCTGGACTGGCTGGGCGAGACCGATCCGGCCCAGGCGTTGGAAAAAGCCATCGCTGACGTGATCGCCGGAGGGGAGACCCGAACCTACGACCTGGGTGGCGACAGCGGTACGCTGGATGTGGCCCGAGCCGTGGCTGAAAGGTTGTAATATGGCAGACTATATCCTGGCTCTCGACCAGGGGACCACTAGCTCCCGGGCTATCCTGTTCGACTACGGGGGGCAGGTGGTCAGCACGCAGCAGGAAGAGTTCCCCCAGATCTATCCCCAACCCGGTTGGGTGGAACACGATCCGGAGGCTATCTGGCAGACGCAGACCAGAACCGCCAGGCAGGTACTGGAAAAAGCGGACGTTGGAGCTGACCAGGTAGCGGCTATTGGCATTACCAACCAGCGCGAGACGACCGTCGTCTGGGATCGGGATACCGGCGCCCCGTTGTACAATGCCATCGTCTGGCAGTGCCGACGCACGGCACCGATGTGCGATCAACTCCGTGCCGATGGCTGGGCCGAGCCCATTCGCGAAAAGACAGGACTGGTCGTGGACGCCTACTTTTCAGGGACCAAGCTGGCCTGGCTGCTGGACCAGGTGCCGGGTCTGCGCCGAAAGGCCGAGCGCGGCGAAGCCATCTTTGGCACCATCGATAGCTTTCTGGCCTGGCGGCTCAGCCGTGGGCAGCTTCACGTCACCGACGTGACGAATGCTTCACGGACCATGCTCTTCAACATCCATACCCTCGACTGGGATGACGAGATCCTGGCCAAGCTGCGCATCCCGCGGGTTATGCTCCCCCAGGTGCGTCCCTCGTCCGAGGTGTACGGTCTGACTGAGCCCAGTTGGCTGGGGGCAGAGGTGCCTATCGCCGGCGCGGCTGGCGATCAGCAGGCTGCCCTTTTTGGTCAGACCTGTTTCGCACCTGGTCAGGCCAAAAACACCTACGGGACCGGTTGCTTCCTTTTGCTCAATACCGGCGGGCAGGCTGTGGTCTCTGAGCGTGGATTGTTGACTACCATCGCCTGGCAGGTGGGCAACGAGGGCCAGGTGATTTATGCTTTGGAGGGAAGTGTCTTTATCGCGGGCGCGGCGATCCAGTGGCTTCGTGACGGGCTGGGCATCATTGCTCACGCTGCCGAGACCGAGACACTGGCCCGTGAGGTGCAGGACGCCGGGGGCGTGTACTTTGTGCCCGCGTTTGTGGGCTTGGGAGCGCCCTACTGGGACGCCTACGCGCGAGGGACCATCGTCGGTCTGACGCGAGGCACGGACCGGCGGCACCTTGCCCGGGCTGCGTTGGAAGCCATCTGCTATCAGAGCTGTGACCTCTTGGATGCCATGACAGCCGATTCGGGCATCCGGCTTCAGGCGCTGCGGGCTGATGGCGGGGCGGCAGCCAACGACCTGCTGATGCAACTCCAGGCCGATCTGCTCAACGTGCCGGTCCAGCGGCCGGCCATCACCGAGACAACGGCCCTTGGTGCGGCCTACCTGGCCGGCCTCGCCGTCGGGTACTGGTCGGGGTTGGACGAGATCGCTGCCCAGTGGCGGGTTGGTGCCCAGTATGAGCCGGCCATGGAATCCACCCAGCGGGAAGCGCTGTATGCTGGCTGGCAGCGTGCCGTCGAGCGCTCGCGAGGTTGGATCGTCTAGACCATAGCCCAGGCCCAGATCAAGCTCATCGAGGCGAGCCCGGTTCTGACAAAGAGCCGGGCTCTTTGGTCGTTCCCTCATAGAGCACTACTTCGAGAATACCCTGTCGGGGTAGGGGCGCAGGCACATGGGAATGCGTTGCCTGCGCCCCTACAAGGGCGTTTTCGTCTGTGGTGGTGTGCGTGAGCATGCTGACTGCCTTGAAACGGCCAGCACTAATCCAGTCTGCGTGCGACGATGCGTAGGGCCAGGATGCTCATGCCCAGGCTCAACAAGATCAGGGCCAGGACCTGAGGCCAGAGCTCATCTAGCCCGGCGCCCTTGAGCATGATGCTGCGCACGATGGTCAGGTAGTGCTGGAGGGGGACAAAACGGGAGATGGCTTGCAGCAGCGGTGGCATGTTTTTCACCGGCACCATAAAGCCAGAGAAGGTCATATCCACCATCGCCTGGATAAAGACGAACAGGATGGCCTGCTGCTGAGTACGCGAGATGGCCGAGATGACCAGTCCCCAGCTTACCACGGCCGTGATGAACAGCAGGGTCAAGGCGCCAAGGAGCATGAACGAGCCGTTCATGGGGACCTGAAAGACGACCAGGCCGATGGCCAGCATGACGGCGAAATTCACTGCGCCGATGGTACCGGCTGGCACTCCCTTGCCCAGTGTCAACTCGGAGCGGCGCAGTGGTGTGACCATCAACTGCTCCAGGGTGCCCAATTCGCGCTCGCGGGCCAGCCCCAGCGACGCCACCGCCAGCGTGACCTGGTAGGTGATAAAGCCCAACTGAGCCGGGATAGAGAAGGCACGGACATCCAGCGTCCGATTGAAGCGTACATTGGTGCGAAAGTCGATGAACTCGGGAACTACCCACCCGTAGATGCCGGCCAGATCGGCCGAGAAGCGGTTCGCCACACCGCTCGCGGCGCTCATGGTGATGGACGCAGCCATGGTGTTGGTCGCATCGGCGATGACCTGGATCGATTGTGCAGAGCTCGCACTGGCCAGTCCCTCGCCAAAGCCGGCCGGGATCACAACCGCCAGGCGGGCCTTGCCCTCGTCCAACATCTGGCGGACCTCGTCCGGGCTGTCCACGAGATAGCGCACCTCGAGTTCCTCGGTGTTGTCCAGATTCGTCACCAATTGGCGGCTCAGGCGGCTGCGATCAAAGTCCAGGATCACCACCGATTGCTCGTTGATGCCCCGTTCGATCGATTGAGCCAGCAAGAGCAACTGCAACGCCGGCGCCAGAAGGATGAACAAAGCCAGCAAACGGTCGCGCCTAAACTGGGTCAATTCCTTGACGATCAGGTTGGTTATGCGGAGGAACATGTCTGGTCAACTCTGTGGTGGCAGTTTAGACAACTTTTTTCCTGAAGCCGAGCAATCCGATCGCCAATGCCCCAAGTCCCATGC
>JASFHU010000187.1:0-7585 GCA_050123055.1 Anaerolineae bacterium | reverse complement strand
CCTGACGCCGGGCTTGGGCTATGGTTTCCACGCCGCCATGTTGACCATCTACCAGAGCTCAGCACCGCCGGTCGTCGAGGGCACGATGATCAAGCAGGTCGGCATCGATCCTACCGGTGGGACTGAGCCCCGGTCCTCGTCGGTCCTTTGGAGCGAGCCCGACGGCCGCGACGAGGCTTGGGATATCAACCAAAGGGTGGCTGTTCACGCTCAGGGATCGGAGGTGACCG
Organism: Anaerolineae bacterium; assembly: GCA_050123055.1. Taxonomy (GTDB): domain Bacteria; phylum Chloroflexota; class Anaerolineae; order JAAYZQ01; family JAAYZQ01; genus JASFHU01. The sequence goes on along the minus strand of JASFHU010000187.1, from coordinate 7,355 downwards.
TGTTCATCCGTGTCGCCAGCCCCTTGGAGGCGGGACCGTGGCCCTACATGAACCTGAGTTTCCTCGACTCGGCCATCCTGGCCCGTACGACAGAGGTAGCCGCTTCCTCTCCCAGTGAGAGCGAATCGACGTCGTTTGTGGTTCGTTGGAGCCATGGGGACCCAGCACCCGGCGTGACCAGAGTCAAGTGGTACGACATCCAGTGGCTGGACGAGGCGGAAGGCGTGTGGCACGACTGGCTCACCGAGGTCAAGGTGAGAGACGGAAAGGTGCAGGAGACCTTTACCGGGGAGCGGGGCCACACCTACCGTTTCCGGGCCCGGGTCTGGCAAAAGTACGAGAACGGCGCCCATCTCTACAGTCCCTATCGTCCCGGCGGCGACACGCTTACTGTCGTCGGCGGACCGGAGCTAGTCGGGCGCGCGTTGACCAATGAAGGATTTGGGGCAGCAGGGGCGACGGTGTCCATATCGGATACGGGCTATGAGGCCACAAGTGGTGCTGGGGGGTACTATGGGATCCGATTCCTGCCTACGACTGAGACCTACAGCATCCTGGTGCAACACCCGTTTTGGCTCTCACCGGCGCCGGTCCATGGTGTGACGTTTGGCCCTGCAGAGTCGGTGACCCTCGACTGGACCCTGCGACCTCCGGACGATGCGGTAGCCAACGGGGAGTTCGAGTCGGGACTGAGCGGCTGGGAGGCGGGCGCCGGACCAGGGGCAATGCCCACTGTGGTGGCGGAGCCAGTCCACACCGGTCACGCTGCACTGGCCCTCAGCGGAGGGGCAGGAGGGACCATAACTTCCGGTATCACGCAAACGGTGGTCCTGACCCGTTCCTGGGAGCCCGCTCTCTCCTTCTGGTATCAGCCCCAGTCCACCGATCCGGACGATCTATTTAACGTCACTCTCACCTCGGCAAGCCAGACGCGCGTTTTGACCCCTTCTCTGGCCGGCGATGACTGGCAGCACGTGTGGATGTACGCGGCCTCAGCCAATGCCTATTTCACCGGCACGGTGACGATCCATTTCCGGCTACGTGACGATGGCGACAGCAGTGCGTCAACCGTCTACCTGGACGAGGTAAGCCTGGGGAGGACAGCAGGCGGTCCCTTCAGGGCCTATCTGCCGCTGGCACTGAAAGGCTATTGAGCGACCGCCTGAATAAAGGCCGAAGGTTCATTTTTGGATCTGTGGCAATCTGTGCTAGAATGAGATAGTCAACCTGTCCCTTGAGGCACCAGGGGGCGACAACGCGTGGGCCATTTTCAGAGTACGTAGCCGATCTTGGAAGGGAGGGATCAGAGATGGAGCTAAAAATCGTTTCCATTGAAAAGCCGGAAGCGATCAACTTTGTTCTGGGCCAATCGCACTTTATCAAGACCGTCGAGGACATCCACGAGACAATGGTCACCCACGTGCCTGGCATAAAATTCGGCCTGGCCTTCTGTGAGGCATCGGGCAAGTGTCTCATCCGCTGGACCGGCACCGACGACGAGATGATCGACCTAGCAAGAAAGAATGCCGCTGCCATCGGTGCAGGTCACACGTTTATCCTGTTCCTCGCCGAGGGCTTTTTCCCGATCAACGTGTTGAACGCCCTCAAGATGGTGCCCGAGGTCTGCCGCATCTTCTGTGCCACAGCCAACCCAACCCAGGTCCTCGTGGCCGAGACCGAGCAGGGACGCGGCGTGCTGGGCGTGGTGGATGGCTCTTCGCCCCAGGGTATCGAGGGCGAGGACGACATTGACTGGCGTAAGGACTTTTTGCGGATGATCGGCTACAAACTGTGAGCGTTCCTGTGCGCCCTGGAGGTCCAGCATCGGCCGGGACCGCGCCCGAACCCACTGCTAGTCGGGATGAGCAGGCGCGGGAACCAGGGACGAGCGTCCTTTTTGTCTTCCTGGACGGGGTGGGTTTGGCGGCTGCGGGGCCAGAGAACCCCTTGAGCCAGGTGCCGATGCCCCAGCTTCGGGATCTCTTGGGCAAGCCGCTGGTCCTGGACGATGGCTATGACGCCCTGACCCACGATGGGCTGACCTTCCGTGCCCTCGACGCCTGCCTGGGCGTGCCTGGCCTGCCGCAGAGCGCTACGGGTCAAACGGCACTCTTTACTGGTGTCAACGCGCCCGCCCTGGTGGGCGATCACGTCACTGCCTTTCCGACCAGCCAGTTGCGGGAGATCATCGCCCAGCACAGCGTGCTAAAGCAGGTTGCGGACCTGGACAAGCGGGTACTCTTTGCCAACGCTCACTCGGACCGTTTCTGGCGCATGATCGAACAGCGGAAGCTGCGTCTGGGGGCGTCGACCCTGACAGCCCTGGCGGCCGGCGGCGCGATCCCGACCCTGGAAGATCTGATCGAGGGCCGGGCCGTGCTGTGGGACATCACCCACGAACTCGCCTCGGGCCACCTGGGGTACGAGCTGCCGGTGGTGCTGCCGGAGGAGGCCGGGGCGCGTCTGGCGCGCCTGGCCACCGAGTACGACCTGGTGCTCTACGAGTCGTTCCTGACCGACCTGGCCGGCCACCGCCGCATTGAGCCGGAATGGGTGCTGCCTCGCCTGGACGCCTTTTTGGGGGCTATCCTTGCCCACCGCTCGCCCGGGACCACCCTGATCGTGTCCAGCGATCACGGCAACCTGGAGGACAGCACCACCAAAGCTCATACCACCAATCCGGTGCCACTTCTGGTGGTGGGGCCGGCTGCGCGCTGTTTCCGGCACGCGACCGCCATCACCGACGTGGTGCCGGTCATTCTGGAACTTTTCACTGTGCCAGACCTGGCCATGGCAGACGGTGCGGGTCAACGACCCTGTATGGCCGTCTCTTGAACGGGAACCATGGACCAAGACGCATTCGTTGAGTTATTGTTGGAAGCGACAACCCTGAAGCAGATGCCCCGCACCGGCTGGCAGATGCGTGGTGTGCCGGGGGCGGAGAGTGTGGCAGAGCACAGCTTTGGTGTGGTCTTTGTGGCTCTGGCCCTGGCCGATGCACTTGAGGACGGGGCTCCTACCGGGACCCTGGATCTGACCAAGGTCCTGGTGATGGCCCTGCTCCACGATCTGGCCGAGGTCCGCCTGGCCGATTTACCGATCTCGGCCACGCGCCTGATCTCGCGCCCCGTCAAGAGCGAGGCCGAAGCGTCGGCCATGCACGACCTGCTGGCTCCCCTGCCAGGGGCCGAGCGGTGGAAGGCCCTGTGGCAGGAGTTTGAGGATCGCACCAGCCCTGAGGGCCGGCTGGTGCGGGATGCCGACAAGCTGGAGATGATGGTCCAGTGCTTGCGCTATGAGCAGGCTGGCAGCCGGGGGTTGGACGACTACTGGCGGAACATGGACCGCTGGGAGTGGCACAATCCGCTCTGTGCCGAACTCTATGCCCGGTTGAGGGTTCTGCGGCCCTAGTTAAGCCTGCGGGGTGTGTCGGTCAAAAGTATGGGGGCAGACCTGTCAGGTTTCGGGAAACCTGACAGGTCTATTGCCGACTGAAGGAACGAGATGCTTAGAAACCTGACAACCGGTAAGACCATTGCCCAGAGGTTGGTGCGTTGCGACACCTTCTGGAAGCGGGGCCGGGGGCTGATGTTCCGGCGCGCGCTGGCCGACGACGAGGTCTATCTCTTTGTCGAGGGGTGGGAGAGCGTGGCGCAGACGACGATCCACATGTTTTTTGTCTTTTTTCCCATCGCCGTGGTCTGGCTGGACCGTGACAAAGTGGTCGTGGACAAGGCGCTGGCCCGACCCTTCCGTCCCTACTATGCCCCTCAGACCCCGGCCCAGTTTTTCGTCGAGGGCCATCCGTCCCTTCTGGAGCGGGTGAGCACTGGTCATCGCCTGGAGTTTGCGTGAAGGGGGAGCCAGCGGACTCGGGTGCCTCCGCTCGCTTGTCCGGGACAGATAAGGTGGCCCTGGCCCAGGCTGGAGGGCCCTTGCAAAGCCGGCTGAACACCGGGCCGGCGGCAAGGCGCTACTGTAACACTGTAACACTGTAACACTGTCCCGCTGTGCTACCTCCGATTTTGGAGAAACAATTATCGACCGAGGCAAGGATAAATTCGCAGTGACAAAACTGGTGTCATCAGCAGCTATTCTGGCCCTGGCGGCATGGCTCGTGCTGGCCTGCCTTGCGGTGCCGGTAGCGGCTCAGGAGCCGGCGACGGGGCCGACGGTTGAGCCGACGGCCACGCCCGAGGCGCCGGTCTATGTCGTGGTGCCGGGCGATACGCTGTACAGCATTGCCGAGCGATTTGGCTCCACCGTGGAGGCCATCGCTGCCGCCAACGACATTGCCGACCCCCGCCTGATCAACGTCGGGCAAAAGCTGGTCATCCCCACCGCGCAGCCGGGACTGGTGCCTTCATCCCAGCCGAACGCCAACCGCAGGGTTCATCCGGTCCGGCCCGGCGACACGTTGAACTCCCTGGCCTATCGCTATGGTACGACCTACTGGACGCTCCTCGAGGCCAACGATCTGCACCGGCTGGGGCTGTTGTGGCCCGGACAGGAGTTGGCCATCCCGCCGCCCGTTGCGTCCCACAGCGGCGTGCCCGGCTTCCCCAAGGTATCCACCAGCCCGGCGCCCGTCGTCCAGGGACAGACGATGGTCGTCGAGGTACAGGGCCAAGAGGGTTTGGAACTGAACGGGTCCATCCTCGGTCAGGACTTGCTCTTTGTGGAGGAGGAGGGCCGCTATTGGGCCTTGGCCGGCGTGGACTCGCTGACGGCCCCCGGAAGCTACCCGCTGGCGCTGCAGGCAGTCGAGTTGGAGAGCGGCGACCGGCTCACCATGCACGAGACCTTCACCGTCAGCAAGGGCAATTACACCGCCTATAACGTCGTCGTGCCGGCCGATCGGACAAACCTACTCGATCCGGCCCTGGCGCAGGCCGAGCGGGAAAAGGTCAACGCTGTTTTTGCCAGGGTCAGTGAGTCGCGACAGTGGCAGGGGGCTTTTGCCTTCCCCCTGGCGGGCGACCTGCGCACCACGGCTCCCTTTGGACAGCGGCGATCCTATGGTGGCGGGCCGGTGACCAGTTATCACAGCGGCCACGATTATGGCGCTGATGCTGGAACCCCGATCCTGGCCCCCAATGCCGGCACCGTGGCCCTGGCCGAGCCGCTGCAGGTGCGCGGGAATGTGGTCATCTTGGATCATGGTCTGGGGGTGTATAGCGCCTTCTGGCATCTGTCGCATATCGACGTGGTGGCGGGGCAGACCGTCGGCCAGGGCGAGGTCGTCGGTTTGGTGGGCAATACGGGGCTGTCCACTGGCCCGCACCTTCACTGGGAGATGCGCGTCTTGGGCGTGCCGGTTGATCCCGTCCAGTGGGCGCAGCGGGTGTTCCCATCACCTGTTCCCAAGGACCCTACTCCTCTTCTGGATCCAGAGTCCCAGAATTCTGGTTCCGAATGAACATCGGTCGATGAACGGTAGCAGGGGGAAGCGGCTGGGGCTCTGGCTGCTGGTGGCCGTGCTGCTGCTGGCTTCTAGCCTGCGCGTCTACCGCCTGGGCGTTCGCAGTCTGTGGTACGACGAGACGGTCAGTGTCCACCTGGCAGGCAAAAGCCTGCCGGCGCTGGTGGCCCATACCGCTGGCGACATCCACCCTCCGGGATACTATGTCCTGCTTCACCTCTGGACCCGCCTGGCGGGCAGCGGCGACCTGGCCGTGGCCTACCCCTCCCTCTTTTTCGGCTTGCTCCTGGTGGCTTTGGCCTACCGGGTGGGAGCGCAGGTCTTTGGAAGAAGGGCCGGCATCCTGGCCGCTTTCCTGGTGGCCATCTCCCCCTACAACATCTGGTACTCCCAAGAAGTGCGCATGTATACACTGGGCGCTGTGCTGGGCATGGGGGTGCTCTGTGCCCTGATCCCTTTGCTAGCCGCGCCAGCCTCTCGCCGGTCGTTGTCCATCAAGTATCTGGCCCTGTACGTCCTGTTTGGTGCGCTGGGGCTGTGGATGCTCTACTACTTTGCTTTCCTGCTGGTGGCCATCAACCTGCTGGTGGGGCTGTGGTGGCTCCTAGCCCGGCAACGGAGGGGCGTGGGTTGGGGTTGGCTGGGGCGCTGGGCGCTGGCCCAGGTTGCGGTGCTGCTCCTCTATGCACCGTGGCTCCCCGTCGCCTGGCGCCAGGCCACCAATCCGCCGGTGCCCCCCTGGCGTGGCTTCACCGGACTGGGCGAGCTGCTGCTGGAGACCTGGTCCGCCTTGAGCCTGGGCCAGTCCGTTGAGCCGGCCCGGGTGTGGCCGGTGTTGCTTCTGTTCGCTGCTCTCTTTGGCCTGGGACTGTTTTCGAAACGTCTGTCGCCCCGCCTGCGGAGCGGGCTGGCAGGGGGCGAATCCTTGCCCTGGTTCCTGGCCGGCTATGTCTTCCTCCCGGTGCTGCTCATCTACCTGGCTTCCTTTGTCACGCCCCTGTACCACGTCCGCTACGCCTTTACCTATTCGCCACCAATTTACATAATTCTCGGCGGAGGTCTGGCCTGGCTCTGGCAGCGCTGGCGACCAGCCGCCTGGCTGGCCCTGGTGGTCATTGTCGTATTCTCTAGCATCTCGCTCCGCGCTTACCATAGCCAGCCCGAGTATGCCAGCGACGACCACCGGGCCGCGGCGCGCTTCCTGGCGGAGCGGTGGAGGCCGGGCGACGCCATTCTGGTGAACGCTGGCTACGCTTATACGGCGCTGCTGACCTACTGGGATGGCGAGCTCATTGCCTGGCGGGGCCGGTTGGTGGGCGAAGGGGCCACCGGCTGGCGAAAGGTAGAGGATCGGGGTCCGGTCGTGCTGCAGACGGGCACCGTGGACGGTGAGCCATCCCTGGGCTGGGGCGACCCCGCTTCCGACTTTTACGCCATGAGCCAGCGCGAGATGGCCGGGGCACTGGAGCGCCTGTTTGCCGAATTTGACCGCCTATGGGTCTACCGGATCTACGACACGGTGACGGATCCGGGCGGCGACATCCGGCGCTGGCTGGACGAGCATGGTATCCTATTTGAGGATCGCGTGTTCAGCGGCGAGTCGCAACTGCGGGTTCAGGGATTCCTCACCGGGCGCGATCCACGCGCTGGCGTGGACAGGGCCATGGAGGAGGGTCTGGACGATGGCTCGCTGCGCCTGGTAGGGGTGGCGTCCCTGCCCCCGAAGGTGGAGGTGGGAGGCGCGCTGGATCTGGCCCTGGTGTGGGAGGTTGCCTTTCCGCCCGACGAGGATGTGGTCCTCTTTGCTGGCTTGTTCGACGAGCAAGGGCAGCGCTGGGCACAGACCGACGAACGGCCGCTGGGCTCCCGCTATCCCGCAGCCGCTTGGCAGGAGGGCACGCGGGTCCGTACGCCGTTGAGAATCATCGTGCCG
>JASFHU010000186.1:0-7585 GCA_050123055.1 Anaerolineae bacterium | reverse complement strand
AATCGAGCGGTAGGATGTCCGCCAATGACATAGCCATCCCATCGAAGCGGCAGGCTGCTCCAGACCTCCCCGCTTCCGACAAAGGCATCTGGGCCCCAGCCAGGGCCTGCCATCGGCTGACCATACCCTTGCTGAGAGACGGCTATGTCCATCTGCTTGGTCACGAGTTCGACGGCGGCGGACGGCCTTTCGGAGGCAAGAGACCGTCTGCAAGGAAGGAGTTCATGATGGCAACCGGCGTCTACGAAAGACTGGCCCTGTTCCTCGATGACCTGCCCGCAGGCTTTCCCGCCACCGACAGTGGCGTGGAACTGCGCATCCTGCGCCGCCTCTTCACCCCAGAAGAGGCCGAACTCGCCCTACACCTGACCCTTCTGGCCGAGCCGGCCCGCGTCATCGCCCGCCGGGCCAAGATCCCCGTCGAGGAGGCGACGCAGCGCTTACAAGAGATGGAGCGCAAGGGCCTCATCTTTGTCTATCACCGGGACGGTCGAGAACCGGAGTACATGGCCACCCACTTTGCCGTCGGCATCTACGAGTTCCAGGTCAACCGGCTGGACCCCGAGCTCGTTGACGACCTTGAAGAGTTCAAGCCAGCCTGGTTCGATCAGAGTGGCTGGGATCGGGCTCCCCAACTGCGCACCGTCCCCGTGGGAGAGAGCATCGATGCCCAGGTGGAGGTGATGTCTTACGAGCGGGCCGAGGCCCTGGTACGTGGCCAGAAGAGGTTCGCGGTGGGACCCTGCATCTGCCGACAGGAGGCCCAGATCGCCGGCAACGGCTGCAACATGCCCCTGGAGACCTGCCTCATCATGGGTTCGGCCGCGACCTACTATGTGCACAACGGCATGGGCCGGACCATCGACCTGGCCGAGGCCCTGGCTATCCTGGCCCGGGCCGAGGAGGTGGGTCTGGTGCTCCAGCCAAGCAATGCCAAAAAAGCCATGAACATCTGTACCTGCTGTGGCTGCTGTTGCGGCATCCTCACCAACGTCAAGCGCCACCCCAAGCCGGCCAGCCTCGTGGCCAGCCCCTTTGTGGCGGCGCTCGACGTCGATCTGTGTGAAGGTTGCGGCGTCTGTGAGACCCGCTGCCAGATGGAGGCCGTCTGCCTGGCAGACGATAGGCTCGCTGGCGAGCACGCCGTCCTCGACCCGGATCGCTGCATCGGCTGCGGCCTGTGCATCACCACCTGCCCCACAGGCGCCCTCAGCCTGGTGCGCAAGCCCCAGGCTGAGCAGCCCTACGTGCCCAGAGACCTGGTCGACCAAAACATCAAGCTGGCCCAGGCCCGGAGCAAGCTGACCACCGCCGGAATGGTGAGCATGCTGGTCCGCTCCAGAATGGACCGGTTACTGGCGCCCAAACCGTAACCCCTGCACTGAGCGTAAACGGAGGATCAACCCCTACTTCAGAATCGGAGGAGTGAGGCATCCTCCGATGCCGAATCATCCCTTACTGCTGGCCTCCTAGCATGCCAAATACTTCCTGCAGGCTGGCTGCCGCCGTGTCCGGATCCAGCCCGGTCTGTTCGGCCAGCTCAGCAGTCATGCCCGTGGACTCGAGGAGGTCGTTGTCCACGCCCTTTCCGCTGTTCATCTGTACCAGCAGCTCGTTCAGATCCTGGCTATCCAGCGCATCACCGCCCGAACGAGAAGCGGACATCGTCCCACCTCGTGCCCCGGCAAAGAGCTTGTCGATCGCAAACGAGACCACCATCTGAGCCACCTCGGGAGGAAGCCCTAGCTTGTCGGCTAGGCTGGTCACCAATGGGGTCAGAAATGCGCCCGCGCCTGCGCTCGCACCGCCGCCGCCCATCAGGGCGCCCAGCAGGTTGCCCATTCCGCCGCTGCCCTGCCCGCCGCCAGTAGATTGCTGCCCCGTGGCACCGCCCATCAGCGCGCCCAGCAAGCCAGCCATATCGCCGGCTCCCTGGTCACCGCTGCTAGACTGCTGACCGGTGGCCCCGCCCATCAGTGCCCCCAGCAGGTCACCCATATCGCCGGAGCCCTGCCCGCCGCCGGCACTCTGCCCGCCGCCAGCGCCGCCCATCAGCGCTCCCAATAGGTCGCCCATATCGCCGGAGCCCTGTCCGCCGCCTGCAGATTGCTGACCGGTGGAGCCTTGCCCGCCGCCACTATCCTCCAGCAGTCCACCGAGTGCGTCACCAAAATTCCCGGCATCCTGCCCGCCCATCAAATTCCCCAGCAGATCGGCCATCGGATCGCCCTGCTCCTCATCATCCTCCGATCCTCCGCCAGCGCTGTTCAGCATCGAGTTCAACAGATCATCCATCGTCCTTGCCTCCTCCTACGAGTCTATATCGGCCCAAATACAAAAAGACCGCACACACACGACTAGATTGTACCATACCGGGATGGTAATCTGTGCTACCAATTATCTCTTTTTGACGTCGAGACCTGACATGTTTGTGCAAACTCTCGTTATCTGTGACCCACTCTGGTACTTGGTCGGCCTTCAAGTTGACAGCCTAATCGCCAGCAAAGTTGTCAGCACTGGACATACTGACGGAGGGCGCAGGGGTCCTGCGCCCCTATTTGTGCTGGATGGGGAACGATGTTATAATGTCTGTGCATAGAAGATGATGGGGATGCCGTACCCTTTGCCAGACTGGGGTGAGGTCCGCAGTGCCGGGCTCTCATCGCGGCGGCACCCTGGCAACATCGAGAACAGCATCGAGGCCCGCCAGGTACCATGAGCCTGGTGGGCCGTGTTGCGTTGGGATGCGGCCCAGTAGTTGGAGGTAGCAGTAAGCGAAATAGAGCAGAGACCCAGACCTCCGAAGCTTCGCAAAAACTTCGGAGATCTGGGCAGGAGCGTGGGATGAAAGAGAAAAACAGGGCCCAGGGACAGATCGTGGACGAGTTGGCCGCCATGCGCCAGCGGATGGACGAGCTGGACACCCTGCAGCGAGCGCGAGACCAGCTCGAAGAACTGGTAAGAGAGTGGACTGGCGCCGTAGAACAAGCCAATGCTCAGCTCCAACGGGAGATCGCCGAGCGCGAGGAGGCAGAAGCAGAGCGGGAACGTCTGCTGGCCGCCGAGCGCGCCCAGGCGCGGCGCCAGGCGGCCCTCTTCCGGCTCAGTTCGGAACTCGCCGCCACCCTCGACGAGATCGACGTCTGCAAGTGCGTGGTGGATGGTCTGTGCGATACCCTGGGCTACGATTTCGTGGCGCTCTTCCTGTTGGACCGAGCCAGCGACGAAGGCGTTGATGTCGCCCGCGCAGGCCGCGTCGATACGCCGCAGCGCCTGCCATCCGGGCAGGGACTGAGCGAGCGCCCGCTTCTGGATGGCCAACTCCACTACATGCCGGACGTGCGGAAAGACCCAGACTACGTGCACACCGTAGGAGGATCCGAGGTGGAGGTGCCGGTCCGCGTCGCAGGTGAGGTGGTGGGCGTGCTGGTGGCTGAGAACAGGCAGCGAGACGCCTTTGACGAGGACGATTTTGAGGTCCTCACTGCTGCCGCCCAGCAGGCCGGGCTGGCCATCGAAAAGGCCCGGCTCCTGGCCGCAGAACGGCAGCGGGCCGACGAGCTCGACGCCCTGCGCACCACCATGGCCGACATCACGGCCGAGCTCGAGCTGTCTACCCTGCTGCAGGCTATCGTGGAGCGGGCGGCAGGGCTGGTGGACGCCAGCGGCGGAGAGCTGGGTCTGTACGACCACGCCAGCCAGGAGGTCCGGATCGTCGTCAGCCACAATCTCGATAAGGACTATGTCGGCACCCACCATGCCCTCGGCGAGGGCGCTATGGGCCTCGTTGCCGAGTCGGGAGAACCGCTGATCCTGGGGGATTACCAGACCTGGGAGCGAAGCGCACCCCAATACGCCTCTCTCCCTATGCACGCCATCCTGGCTGCGCCGCTCCAGGTTGGCCAGCGACTGGTCGGTGTCATCACCCTCGTGACCACAGACGCGGAGCGGCAGTTCAATGCCGCAGACCTGCACCTGCTCAGCCTATTCGCACAGCAGGCGGCCATTGCTATCGAAAACGCCCGGCTCTTTGGCGAGACGGAACGACGCGTGACCGAGCTGGCCACACTCACCGACGTCGGCAAGGCGCTTTCTTCCACCCTGCAGGTTGATGAAGTGCTGCAATTGATCTACGATCAGACGCGGCGGGCCATGCACGCCGAGGACATGCTCATCGCCCTCTACGACCGGGCGACCCACGAGCTGGAATGTGTCTTTAGCACCGAGCCAGACGACATACCCTTTGGCCTGCGGGTCGATGCCGACACCGGCCTGGTGAGCCATATCGTGCAGCAGCACAGATCTCTCCTGTTGGCCAGCGACGTGATGAAGCGCGCCCGCGAAATGGGGCTGGAACCGATCGGCCTGCCCGCCGAATCCTGGCTGGGGGTGCCTATGCTCAGGGGTGAGCAGTTATTGGGCATCATCATTGTCCAGCACTATACCACGCCGAACGTGCTTGACGAATCCCATCAGGTCGTGTTGGAGTCTATCGCCAGCCAGGCAGCCATCGCCATCGAGAACGCCCGCCTGTTCGAGCAAGGGCAGAAGGAGATCGCCGAGCGCGAGCGGGCAGAGGCAGAGCTGCGCAGGTACCAGGAGCACCTGGAGGAGCGGGTGGAGGAACGTACCGCCGAACTGCGGGAGAGCGAGGAACGCTACCGCACCCTCTTTGACGGCGTGCCGGTGGGCCTCTATCGCTCCACGCCAAGCGGGGAGCTGATGGACGCCAATCTGGCCCTGGTGGAGATGGTGGGCTACCCAAGCCGGGAGGACTATTTGCAGGTCGACTCGGTCAGTGTCTACATCGATCCCCAAGAGCGCGTGCGGTGGCAGGCCCTCATGGAACGGGAAGGAGTGGTGCGCGATTTCGAGTACCAGCTCCGCTGCTACGACGGCACGATCATCTGGGTCAAGGATGCCGCGCGGGCGGTCAAGGACGAGCATGGGCAGGTACTGTACTACGAGGGCAGCGTAGAGGATATCACCGAGCGCAAGCAGGCGGAAGAAGAGTTGTGCCGGTACCGGGAGCATCTGGAGGAGTTGGTGGAAGCACGGACCGCCGAACTGCGGGCGAGCGAGGAACGCTACCGCACCCTCTTTGACGGCGTGCCCATCGGACTCTACCGCACCACGCCGGAAGGGCAGATCCTGGAATGGAACCTGGCCGCGGCACAGATGCTGGGCTACGCGGACCGGGATACGGTCCTGGAAAGGGTCAGTACGGCCGACGTGTACGTGGATCCGGAAGAGCGGGCCCGCTGGCAGGCGCTGATGGAGCGAGAAGGGGTGGTGCGCGATTTTGAGGAGAGAGTTTGGCGGGGCGACGGTACGGCCATCTGGCTCAGAGATACGGCGCGGGCCGTTCGAGACGATAAGGGCCAGGTGCTCTACTACGAGGGGAGCCTGGAGGATATCACCGAGCACAAGCAGTTCGAGGAGGAGATCCGCCGCCAGAAGGACTATTTCGAGGCGCTCTTTCTCAACAGCCCCGTCGCCGTGGTGACGGCTGACCTGGACGCCAGGATCGTATCCTGGAACCCGATGGCCGAAAAGCTGTTTGGTTATTCGCCAGAAGAGGCGATGGGCAGGAATCTTGACGGCCTGGTGGCTTGTGACAGCTCGCTTCGGGCCGAGGCAGCCGATTACTCCGGCCAGGTGTTGGGGCAGGAGCGGGTGCAGGCTACCACCCGGCGTACTCGCAAAGACGGGTCCCTGGTAGATGTGGAGCTACTGGCCCTGCCGCTGATCTTGGCCGGCGAGCGGGTTGGCTTCTGTGCCATCTACCACGACATCAGCGAGCGGAAACAGTTTGAACGAGAGCTCCGCCACCAGAAGGAATACTATGAGGCGATCTTTGTCAACAGTCCGGTCGCGGTGGTGACGATCAACATGGATGGGAACGTTGTCACCTGGAACCCGACGGCGGAAAGGCTGTTTGGCTATACGCAGGCTGAGGCGATGGGCCGGTATGTGGACGATCTGGTGGCTATTGAAGACTCGGTTCGAGCAGAGGCAATTGGCTACACGGAGGCATATCGCGGCAGGGCCTATACGGGTGTGGTGGAGGAATACGCTGACCTGGTGGACGATCTGGGGCGCCTGCAGGTCACCACCAAGCGCACTCGTAAAGATGGTTCCCTGGTGGACGTGGAGTTGCTAGGGCTGCCGGTGATCGTGGGTGGGGAAGAGGTGGGGTTCATCGCCATCTATCACGATATCAGCGAACTCCAGCAGGCCCGTCGCGAGGCGGAAGCCGCCAACCAGGCCAAGAGCACCTTCCTGGCCAACATGAGTCACGAGCTGCGCACGCCCCTCAACGCCATCCTGGGCTTCAGCCAGTTGATGGACGATGAGCCCAACCTGACCGGCGAACAGCAAGAGAACCTGGCCATCATCAACCGCAGCGGCGAGCACCTGCTGGCCCTGATCAACGACGTGCTAGAGATGTCCAAGATCGAGGCCGGCCGGGTGACCTTGCAGGAGGTGTGCTTTGACCTGTACGACCTGCTCGACAGCCTGGAAGAGATGTTCCGCCTGCGGGCCGAGCACAGGGGGCTGACCTTGGACCTTCGCCGGGCCGGAAACGTCCCCCAGTACATCGTGACCGACGAGGGCAAACTGCGCCAGGTGTTGAGCAACCTGCTCGGCAACGCGGTCAAATTCACACAGGCGGGCGGCGTAGCGCTACGGGTCAAGGCCCTGCCGCCCGAACGCGACCACCAGACGCTGCGCTTTGAGGTGGAGGACACGGGACCAGGCATCGCGCCTGAAGACCTGGAGGCGGTGTTTGCCCCCTTTTTCCAGGCGGCTGCCGGGCAAGAGTTCAAGGAAGGGACCGGATTGGGCCTCTCTATCAGCCGGCAGTTTGTGCAGCTCATGGGCGGTGACATCACCGCCAGCAGCGAACCGGGGCAGGGGAGCCTCTTCCAGTTTGAGGTACGGGTCGGGCTCGCAGAGGCGGCCGAGCTGGCGGTGACCGGGCCCGGGCGACAGGTGCTGGGACTGGCGCCCGACCAGCGGGCGCCCGATGGCGAGCCGTTCCGGCTGTTGGTGGTCGAGGACAGGGAGGACAACCGGCGGCTGCTGGTCAAGCTCCTGGAATCCCTGGGCTTTGAGGTTCAGGAGGCGGAAAACGGCCAGCAGGCCCTCGAGGTGTGGGAACGCTGGCAGCCCCACCTGATCTGGATGGATATGCGCATGCCGGTGATGGACGGCCACGAGGCCACCCGGCAGATCAAGGCCACACCGAGGGGCCAGTCCACGGCCATCATTGCCCTGACGGCGACCGCCTTTGAGGAGGATCGGGAGGAGATCCTGCTGGAGGGCTGCGACGATTTCGTGCGCAAGCCCTTCCGCAAGGACGAGATCTACGAGATGCTGGCCAAGCACCTCGGGCTTGAGTTCTGCTACGAAGAAGGGCCAGCGCCCTGGGGTCCAGGCCGGCCCACAGAAGCTACCGCCCCCGCGGAGTCCGCACTGTCACCAGAGGCCCTGGTCGACCTGCCCGCCGCCTGGGTGGCCGATCTGCAACGGGCAACGACCCGAGCCGATCTGGACCGGATCCTGAGCCTCATCGACCAGA
>JASFHU010000185.1:0-7638 GCA_050123055.1 Anaerolineae bacterium | reverse complement strand
CTCGGGAAGTGGAATTCTGAGGCGCATCAAAAACGGGGCCGGCCTGATGATCGATCCCAGCCAACGCCAGGATGAGATCTGGGTGCCGCCCAAGCTGATGAAAAGATACCGTCTCGTTGAGGGAGCCACCGTGGCTGGCCCGGTGCAACCAGGAAGGCCGCGACCCAGGCTGGCCAACGTCGACTTGATCTGCGACCTCTCACCCGAGGCATTTCAAGGACGCACCCCCTTCCGGCAACTGGTCCCCATAGACCCAAACGAACGGTTCAACCTGGCAGAGAGCGACGAGGTTGCCATGCGCATCATAGACCTCGTAGCTCCCATCGGCAAGGGGACGCGGGGCCTCATTGTCTCGCCACCCAAGGCAGGCAAAACCCTGCTCCTGGAACAGCTCGCCCAGGCTATCCGGGCTGGAGACCCCGAGACGCGCATCGTCGTCCTCCTCATCGACGAACGCCCCGAGGAGGTGACCTTTTTTCAGCGAGCGGTGGACGCCGAGGTGTTTGCCAGCTCCAGCGACCGGAGACTGAGCGAACACGTGGCCCTGGCCGAGCTGATGCTGGCCCACATCCGCACCGAGCTGGAGTGCGGTCGCGACGTGGTGGTCCTGGTCGACAGCATGACGCGCATGGCCCGTACCTACAACCTGGCCGGCTCTGGCCGTGGCCGGGGACGTACCCTCTCTGGCGGCCTTGAGGCCGGCGCCATGGAGATTCCGCGCCGCTTCTTTGGGCTGGCGCGCAACATCGAGCATGGCGGCTCGGTCACCATCCTGGCCACCGTGCTGGTCGACACCGGGTCGCGCCTGGACCAGGTCATCTTTGAGGAGTTCAAGGGCACCGGCAACAGCGAGATTGTCCTCGATCGCGCGCTGGCCGATGAGCGTATCTTTCCGGCCATCCACCTTTCGGCCAGCGGAACGCGCAAGGCCCACCTGCTCTACGAGCCTGACGATTACCAACGCCTGACCAAGCTCCAGCGTGCCCTGGCCGAGCGCCCTCCAAAACAGGCCTTGACGTCGCTCCTCCAACTCCTGGAAAAGTATCCCACCAACCAGGAACTGCTGCAGACCATCCCGGGGTAGCGCCGGCCGGTTTGAACTGTGACCTGCTTTGTGCTATACTGAGCTTGCTGGCTCGGGTTTGCCAGAACAGACGAGGGGCGACGGGCTGGCGCCGACACCGTAGCTAGGAGCAAAAAGATGTGTGATACCCTGGTCGCATGCAGGGAGGCAGTCGCCGACGGCACGGTCATCCTGGCCAAAAACAGCGACCGGCACCCCAACGAAGCCCACGTCATCGTCAACAGCCCGCGGGCCAGGCACGAACCCGGCGCTACGGTCCAATGCACCTACATCGAGGTGCCGCAGGTGACCGAGACCTACGAGGTCCTGCTCTCCAAGCCCTTCTGGATCTGGGGCTGCGAGATGGGAGCCAACGAGTGCGGCGTCGCCATCGGCAACGAGGCCGTGTTCACCAAAGAGCCCCAGGACAAGAGACCCGGCCTGATCGGCATGGACATGGTCCGCCTAGCCCTGGAGCGGGCTAGCACGGCGCGCGCAGCGCTGGACGTGATCGTCGAGCTGCTGGAGACCCATGGCCAGGGGGGCAACTGCGGCTTCCGCCACAAGGAATACTATCACAACTCTTTCATACTCGCCGATCCGGGCGAAGCCTGGGTATTGGAGACGGCAGGCAAGTATTGGGCAGCCGAGCGAGTCCGCGGCCTGCGGACCATCTCAAACGGACTCACCATCGGGCGGGAATGGGATCTGGCCTCGCCAGGATTGGTCGAGCACGCCATCGAAAAGGGATGGTGCAAGTCGCGGGATGATTTCGACTTTGCCCGCTGCTATTCCGATCTCATCTATACCAACCTCGACGGCTGCAAGACCCGGCAGCAACGCTCGACAGAGCTGCTGCAGGCACGGGAAGGCCAGATCTCTGTGGAGACGATGATGGCTGCCCTGCGGGACCACGGCCCCAAGGCCGAAAGTGATCGGAATTGGAATCCCGGCCGGGGCTGGCTGATGGAGACCCTCTGTGTCCATGCCAGCCTGGGCCCGACCCGGCCCAGCCAATCCACGGGCGCAATGGTCGCCCACCTGGCAGAGGACCTTCCCACCTACTGGCTTACGGGCACCTCAGCCACTTGCACCGGCATTTTTAAGCCGGTCTACCTGGGCGGTGCGGGCCTGCCCGATCTGGGACCCGAGCCAACGGGCGTCCAGGATGAGGGATCGACGTGGTGGGCCCACGAGCGTTTGCACCGGGCGGTGATCCGCGACTATCCGGGCCGCCTGCCGCTATACCGCGCGGAGCGAGACGCCCTTGAGGCGTCGTTCCTGAGCGAAGCGGCGGACATCTACCAGCAAACTCGGAACCTGGGCGACAGCGAGCGCGCCCAGCCTCTCGGCGATTTTAGCGCCTCCTGCTTTAAGCGCGCAGCCGCGGCCACTGCCCGCTGGACCGAAAGAGTCTCCTCTGTGCCGGTACGCCAGCGCCCGCCAATACTGTTTTCGCTGGCCTGGAACATCGTCGACAGGCAGGCGGGCGTCTAGGTACTGCCAGAGTCAGCATGCCGGCCGGAAGGCGAGGGTTGAACAGCGTTGACGTGGAGGCCAACGCCACCCAGAATCAACCAGTTCAGGTGATAACGATTGGGGAGTGTTCGCATGTCCCTATCTCCAGCACAGATCAGTCTCCTGGAAGAGTTCGAACAGGGCCTCGACCCGCGCTGGCCGGAGCGCAGCCGCGTCCCCGCACGCGTCCTGGGCTACGGCGAGATCAGCACCGTTTTTGCCATCCAGGCCGAGGGTCTTGAGGATCTGGCCTTCAAGCGGCTCCCCCTTTTCTACAACGACGACGAGATCAAGGCCTACCAGGTCGCCTACGCGGAGTACAACCGGCTGCTGCAGGAGGAGATCGGCCTGCGCCTGCCCGCCTTTGGCTACTGCTCCCTGGCCAACCAAACCGGCCGTCCGATCTTTTACATCGTCCAGCGCCAGCTACCAGCCGCCTCCATCGGCAATCAGGCCATGCACCTGCTGCCCCGGGACAGGATCATGCTCCTGGTGCGGTGCATCCTCCAGGAGCTGCGCCTGGTGTGGGACTTTAACCGGCGCCAGGACCAACTGCGTATCGGCCTAGACGGGCAGATCTCCAACTGGTCGATCGAGGGCTTTGACAGCCAGCATCCCTACGTCGACGACGATACCAGCCTCACCTATCTTGACACCAGCACGCCCCTCTTCCGGATCGCCGGGGAGGAGCAGATGGACCCCGAGCTCTTTTTGCGTAGCGCTCCCTCCTTTCTCGTCTGGATCCTTCGTCTCTTATTCGTACAGGACGTGGTGGACCGCTACTACGACTTTCGCCGGGTGGTGGTGGACCTGGTGGCCAACTTTTACAAGGAGCAGCGGCCCGAGCTGATCCCCGAGCTGGTCGACGCGGCTAACAGCTTTTTTGCCGAAGAAGCCGCCGATCTCGGCCTGGAGCCCATCGATGAAAAACAGGTGCGGGCCTACTATCGCGAGGACGCGCTGATCTGGACCCTGTACCTGTCGATGCGCAGGTTGGACCGCTGGCTACACACGACCCTGTTGCGGCGGGAGTACCCGTACATCCTGCCTGGAAAGACCAAGCGATAAACCGGCCAGGCGGGCTCACCTGGCGTGGATACCGGAAGTGCAGACGAGCTCGCTCCAAGCAAAGATGGTTCGGGAGGAGGGTATGGCATGAACCTAGAGATTCCTCTCTCTACTTTTTCTATCGTGGCCTGCGATCCGGTGGCCCAGGAATGGGGCGTCGCTGTACAGTCGAAATTCCTGGCCGTGGGGGCCATTGTTCCCTGGGCACAGGCTGGTGTTGGGGCTGTGGCGACCCAGTCCTATGCCAACACTGCCTTCGGGCCGGACGGCTTGGCGCTGATGTCGCGGGCCTACAGCGCCGAAGAGGCTCTCGGCCAGCTCATTGCCCGGGACGAGGGTAGTGCCCGCCGGCAGGTCGGATTGGTAGATGCCAAGGGCCGGGCGGCAACCTTTACCGGCGACGAGTGTCACGCCTGGTGCGGCGGCCTCACCGGGGCACACTATGCCGCGCAGGGCAACATCCTGGTCGGCGCCGAGACGGTGGAGGCCCTGGCCAGCACCTTTGAAGAGAGCCAGGGCGAGCTGGCCGACCGTCTCATCGCAGCTCTGGCGGCCGGACAGGCCGCAGGCGGCGACCGCAGGGGGCAGCAGTCTGCGGCCCTGCTGGTGGTGCGGTCTCAGGGCGGCTATGGCGGCTACAACGACCGATACTTGGATCTGCGCGTAGACGACGATCCGGCGCCCATCGAGCGCCTGCGAGCCCTGGTGGATCTGCACCACCTCTTCTTCAAGCCGCTGGCGCGAGGCGAAATGGTCGCCATCGAGGGCAGCCTGGCCCGTGAAGCCCAGCAGATCCTGCAATGGGCGGGCTACTATGACGGCCCCATCAGCGGCGAGTACGACGCGCCAACCCGGAAAGCGATGAGCGCCCTCATTGGCAACGAGAATTTTGAGGAGCGATTTGACGAAGAGAAGGGTCTCATCAGCAGCCAGGTGATGGACGTACTGCGGCAGAAATTCGGCCGCTGAACTCGCAGCGCGTCCACCACTTGAATGAAGGCTGGCTTTGTGCTATACTCAGCAGGCGACCATTCAAGGCTCCGGCCGGTCCGTGACCGGCAATTCCGTGACCAGCGCCATGCGACTGCAGGACCGCCGGATCGCGGATCCGGCGCGAGCGGAGATAGCTTTGTGCCTTACTGGTTGCACCTGGATGACGACAAACTGAACTCAACGGAGGGAGATCGATCGATGCAATATCGTAGCTTTGGCAACTTGGACTGGCAGCCGTCGGCGCTGGGCTTTGGCGCCATGCGCCTGCCCACTATTGACGACGACCCGAGCCAGATCGACGAACCGGAAGCCACGCGCATGGTCCGCTACGCCATCGACCAGGGCGTGAACTATGTCGACACCGCCTACCCCTACCACCGGCAGGCCAGCGAACCGTTCCTGGGCCGCGCCCTGCAGGATGGCTACCGTGAGCGTGTCAAGCTAGCGACCAAGATGCCGGTCTGGCTGGTCGAGGGCGCAGAGGATTTCGATCGCTATCTAGATGAGCAACTGGAGCGCTTGCAAACCAGCCACATCGACTTTTACCTGCTCCATGGGCTGGGCCAGGCCAGGTGGCCCACCATCCGCGACCTGAATGTCTTTGACTGGGCGGAGGGCGCCATTGCCGACGGTCGCATCCGCCACCTCGGTTTTAGCTTCCACGACCAATACGAGCTCTTTGAGGAGATCGTTGATGCCTCCGACCTGTGGACCTTTTGCCAGATCCAATACAACTATATGGACATCGAGTACCAGGCCGGCACCAAAGGGCTCAAGTACGCCGCCGACAAAGGGCTGGCGGTGGTGATCATGGAGCCGATCCGGGGCGGCCGGTTGGCCAACAAGATCCCGCCCACGGTGCAGGAGATCTGGGATGGCGCCAGCATCCAGCGCACGCCGGCCGAGTGGGCGCTGCAGTGGGTCTGGAACCAACCGGAGATCTCACTGTTGCTCAGCGGCATGAGCACCATGGAGCAGGTGGAGCAGAACCTGGCCAGCGCCGGGCGATCGGGGCCGGGCACGCTGACGGCCGAGGAGCTGGCGCTGTACGACCGGGTGCGGGAGGAGTATGACAAGCTGTGTCCAATCCCCTGCACCGACTGCAAATACTGCCTGCCCTGCCCCAGCGGGGTGAACATCCCGCGGGTGTTCGAAGTCTATAACGATCTGATGATGTACGGCGACGAGAACCGGGCCCAGATGGTGTACAACGTCTTTATGAATGAGGATGAGCGGGCCAATCTGTGCATCGATTGTGGCGAATGCCTGGAAAAGTGCCCGCAGATGATCGAGATCCCCGATTGGCTGGCCAAGGCGCACGAGGTGCTGTGCGAGGAGGAATAGCCCTCAACAAGGGAGGAGAAAACCGGTCCCATTAAGGCTGCACCGGCCAATGACATCGCGATCGAGCATGAATAGATCACCGGCGATCCCATCGGTGCGCCCCATGCAGGCGGATGATGACCACGGGGTCAAAGAGCAAGGGAGGACGGAATGCTGCGCTCGCTCTATCGCTCACCGGATGAACCGGTTCGCTCCGATCTGAGCCCGCAAGCGTTTGCGGAGGTGCTCAGAGAGCCAGACGGCCTACTCTGGGTGGACTTTGATGGCGAGTCGCCAGAGGTGTGTGAGCCCATCCTGCGACAGGCCTTCGGCTTCCACCCCCTGGCCGTGGACGACGCCCTCCAAGAGTCGCACGTGCCCAAGATAGACGATTGGGATACCTACCTCTACGTCGTGCTCCATGGGGTGACGCTGGATGGGGCGGAGCAAGTCGCGCTCGACACCCTGGAACTGGATATCTTTCTGGGCACCAACTACCTCGTGACCCATCGGACCCGACACATGACTGCAGTCGATCGCCTATGGACCGCCTGCCAGCGAGATGAGCGCCACCTGAAAAAGGGCGCCACGTACCTGCTCTACGCACTGGCCGACGAGCTGGTGGCTGACTATATGCCTGTGGTCGAGAGGTTTGACGAGGCCATCGACCAGGTCGAAGATCAGATCTTTTCCACCCCCACACCATCGCTTTTGGAACAGATCTTTGCCCTCAAGCGTGCCCTGGTGCACCTGCGGCGCATCATCGCTCCGCAACGGGAGGTACTCAACAAGCTAGGCCGGGGCGACTATGCGACCATACATGCCGAAGATCGTGTTTACTTTCGGGACGTATACGATCATCTGGTTCGCTTGCACGACATCACCGAAAGCCTGCGCGAGCTGGTCAGCGGTGCGTTGGATACCTATCTCTCGGTGGTCAGCAACCGGATGAACGACGTGATGAGAACACTGACGGTGATCACCACCCTGTTCATGCCCATGTCCTTCCTGGCCGGCTTTTTTGGGATGAACTTTTTCCAGGCCACGATCCCATTTGAGGCCTGGACTGGCCGGCTGGCTTTCGGGCTTATGATCGTAGCGATGCTCCTGCTGCCGCTGAGCATGTTCCTGTGGATACGCCAGCGGGCGTGGATGTAGCCTTGGGCGCAAGGTTCCCTGGCATGCTGGAACGCTGGAAGCGGCGGGCTGGTTGGTTGAAAGGGGAGACCTATGCCCTCTACCTGTCGTATCGAGACCCGAGAACGCCCTGGTATGCCAAGGTATTTGTCGCCCTTGTGGTGGGATATGCGTTCAGCCCCATTGACCTGATCCCCGATCCGATCCCGATCTTGGGCTACCTGGATGACCTGCTCCTCGTTCCGCTGGGCATTGTCCTAGCATTGAAGATGATCCCGCCGGCCGTGCTGGACGAGTGCCGAGAGCAGGCCCGGTTGACGACTGAAGAGGGCAAGCCCACAAACTGGGCGGCCGCAGCAGTCGTCATGGCCATCTGGCTGACGGTCACTGTCGCCATCATATATGCTCTCGCCAGGATCTGCCTGCGGTAGGCCCCATTGCCTGCTCGCTTTTGACGATTTCTCTTATCACGCTCCTGCAGACGCACGCCCTGACGCCTGCCAAATCAGGCAAGGGAGATACTCGCAAAACTTGCA
>JASFHU010000184.1:0-7648 GCA_050123055.1 Anaerolineae bacterium | reverse complement strand
CAGCCCCAATGTTCCCGGTCCAAAGTGTACCACCAGTGACGACGTCAGATCGGTCAGAAACGTCTCCTGACAATCGAACAGGGGCTTGGCTCTCGAGAGCAGGTCTCGGCCCAGGTCGGGCGCCTGAGCATGAACGACGGCCAAATTCGCCGGCGCCGAGGGGCCGACCCGCTCGGCCACGATCTCCAGCATGCGATCGATGGCCTTATGCTGGGTTCGGACCTTCTCGGTCACGTCCAACAGACCGCCCTCCAGGATCACGATGGGCTTGATGTTCAACAACGAAGCCAAGCTGCTCTGCAGCCTACCTACCCGCCCGCTCATCTGCGCGAATCGCAGGTCCTTCATGGTCAAGACCAACGTCATTCTCTTGCGGATGACCTTCATACGGTCTACGATCTCGGCCACGCTCTTGCCCGCCCTGGCCATTCGCGAGGCTTCCATGCTCATGAAGCCCAGACCGGCCGAACCACAGGCGCTGTCGAAGGTGTGCACGCGCACCAAGCCTGCCACCATCTCTTTGGCCAACTCAGCAGAGTGATAGGTGCCGCTCAGTTTGGCCGTGACGTGCAGCGAGATGATCTCGCTGGCCCCTTCCTCTTTCAGCCGGATATAATGCTGCTCAAATTGCCCCGCCGACGGCTGCGATGTCTTGGGCAGGATACCCAGTTCCTCGACTTTGCGATAGAATGTCGCACGGTCGATGCTGACCCCGTCCTCGTACGTCTCGGTGCCAAACTGAATGTTGATGGGCACCGTGGTAATGTCATACTCCTCAAAGTACTCGGCGGGCAGATCGCAAGTCGAATCGGTTGCGATTTTGATCATCCACATATCCCTTTCGTCGAAAGGCCTTGGAACAAGGGTAATCAGCGGGACTCGTTGCCCAGATCCTGACGCAGGGCCACCAGCGTGCGATGATAGAGTGACTTGATGGCCCCTTCGCTGCGGCCCATGATCTGGCCGATCTCGGCGTTGGGCAACCGCTCCACGAACTTGAGAATCAGCAACTGCTGGCGGTCACCGGGCAGGCGGCGGATGGCCGCCAGCAGTTCGTCACGCTGTTCAGCCTGCGCTGCGTGCTCGAACGGGCCATCCTCCCTCTGTCGTGCTACCGAAGCCAACCGGTCCAGCGAGACGACCTGACGCCGGCTTCGATCTCGGTGCCAGTTCGCGACCAGGTTGTGAGCGATGCGGTACAACCAGGAAGAAAAGGGTGCTCCCCGTTGCACATAGCGGGGGATGTGATTCATTGCCTGGTAAAAGACCTTGGCCGTCAGATCCTCTGCGTCGTGATGGTTGCCGGTCCGGTAGTAGACATAATTGTAGATCTTGTCAATGTACCGTTCATAGAGGAGACCGAATGCCTGTGGGTCGGCTTTGGCCGATTCGACCATAGCCGCCTCGTCTCTTACATCATTCACCAGGATGACCTCACGGGCGCCTGTCGGTCTCGCTCAATAGAACACCGACCGGCGCGAATGGTTGCGCGTTAGTATAGCAAAGACGGCAAAGATGGTCAACTGGGAAGGGTTCCTCGATGCACGATAGAGGTAGACCTATGGCTAGGAATACCACAAGGGATTCGGTTCAGCCTGGGCAATTTGGGTCAGTCTCTTGCTTGTTGGTGGCGGGTAGGGTATAATGATGGCATCAGAATGATCGTGTCCCACCCTTGTGGCATCAAGGAGCATGCTGAGAGCAATGATTCTGCCCACAGATCTCGAGGTTCAGGTCGCCGTCGCCAAGGTGAGCAAATACGCTGTGAGCGAGAGCGGCGACTCGGTAGAGTTGATCGAGCGCCCCCACGGTGGGTTGTCGCTGGTGCTGGTAGATGGTCAGCGCAGCGGCAAGTCGGCCAAGGCCATCAGCAATATCGTGGCCCGAAAGGCTGTGTCGCTGCTGGCGGATGGTGTGCGCGATGGAGCCGCTGCCCGTGCTGCCCATGACTATTTGCGTACCATGCGGGGTGGGCAGGTATCGGCCACGCTCAACATCGTGTCGGTGGACCTGGGCACGCGGACCATCGTCATCTCTCGAAACAGCCACTGTCCTGTCATCCTGCTGCGCGGCGTGGACGGCGAGCTCCAAATGCTGGACGAGCCCAGCCAGGCCATTGGCATCCACTCCCGTACGCGCCCGGTCATCACCGAGATCCCTGTCATCGAGAATCTGCATGCCATTGTCTTCACCGATGGGGTGCTGTCAGCCGGCGAACGGTATGGACAGCGGCTGGATGCGCCAACCTTTGTGCGCGAGCTTGTTGGCCAGTGCGCGGGCGAAACATGTGCCCGTTCCCTGGCCGACGGCCTGTTGGTGCGCGCGGTCGAACTGGACCGCGGTCGCCCCGGCGATGACGTGAGTGTGGTTGTCGTGTCGGTGGTACCCCGCCAGCAGCCCGACGACGTGCGGCGCCTTTCGGTACGCTTTCCGATATAGGTGAGCGGGATGGTCCATCGCCAGTTTCCGTGGAAGCGTTACCTGTTGGCCAACTGGCGTGACGTGCGCGTCCTGCTGCGGCAGTTCTATGTCCCCCTGCTGCTGTTTGTGATCTTTGTTCTGGCAGGTGGTTTGCTCTTTGACCTCCTCTACACCCACGCCGAGGTTCAGGATCTCACCTATGCCGAGTCGGCCTATGCTATCTTTTCCATGATCTTTTTTGGCGGGAGTGTTCCGTTTCCGAGAGAGTGGTACCTCCAGATCTTTTTCTTTGTGATGCCCATCATCGGTCTGGGGCTGATCGTCCAGGGCATCATCAGCTTTGGCGTTATGCTCTTCAACAAGTCGGCCAGGGAGGATGAGTGGCAAGTGGCAATTGCGTCAACCTATCGGGATCATGTAATCGTTGCCGGCATCGGGCGGTTGGGCTTTCGTATCGTGCAGCAGTTGCTCAACTTTGGTGAGGATGTGGTGGGAGTTGAGCTCCAGCCTGACAGCGAGTTTGTCCAGCAGGTACTGGACTGGCGAGTGCCGATCATCTTTGGCGACGCGACCCACCCTGACGTTCTTGAGCAGGCCGGGGTGGAACGGGCCATTGCGGTCATCACCTGTACTGAAAGCGATATGACCAATCTGGACATCGCCCTTGCTGCCCGGGAGATCCACCAGGATGTACACGTGGTGCTGCGCATGTTCGACCACGATCGAGCTCAGAAGGTCGCCCGTGGCTTCAAGATCCCGACGGCTTTTAGCACGTCGGCCCTGGCCGCGCCGGCCTTTGCCCGCGCGGCTGTGCGCTCTGATGTCAGCCATGCCTTCTATGTGGGCGACCAACTGCTGAACGTCAGCCAGATGACCATCAACCGCGGCTCGGCGCTGATCGACCGGCAGGTGTGCGACCTAGAGCACGAACTGGACTTTTCCATGATCCTCCACAGCCGGTCTGGTCAGGTGGATCTCCATCCCGATCCAGAGATTGCGCTGCAGGCTGGCGACCAGATCTGTGTCTTTGCCTCACTGGATGTATTGAATCGCCTGGGACGTTTGAACCGGGGTAGGGACTGAGCTTGGTCACCCTCATCCAGACCAGGAGGGCTGCCGGGACGGGCCTGCAGCAGGCGGGACAACCTGGCGCCGGTGAAGGGATGTCCAGTGTAGTCTGGATTTCGAGCACGCAATGCGTATCAAGATTGTAGGGCCTTGCGCTTCGGGCAAGAGTGTGCTGGCGACCAGCCTGAGGGAACTGGGCTACGACGCCTGCACGGCGGCCCAGGACCATTCCTATGTGCCTGATATGTGGCAGCGTCTGAATCCACCAGACCTGCTCGTCTATTTGGATGTGAGCCTGGAGGCAGCCTGGCAGCGGGGGCGCTCCGGTCCCGGTTGGGATCAAGCGTACCTGGACGAGCAGCACCACCGGTTGCGGCACGCGCGCGCCCATTGCGACCTGTATTTGCCCACCGGCGATCTGTCCGAGGACGAAGTGTTGGCCGCAGTGCTCAACTTTCTGGCTCAGCGAGTGTAACTTGACCGTAGCGAGACGTTCGGAACAGGTAGATCATAACCTGAGGGGCATCGTCGCGGCGCTGCTATCCAGCCTCTTGTTTGGTCTGGCCCCCATTTTTGGCAAACTGGCCTATCAGGCCGGCGTGGAGCCCACCACGTTGGTTGCCCTGCGCACCGCGCTGGCTGCCGGGCTGCTCTGGGTGTTTTATCTGTTGTTTTGGCGCCGCTACATTGCCATCAACTGGCACAACCTGGCGGGCTGCGTGGGGATGGGCATTGCCAATGGGGTGGGTTCGCTCCTCTACTACAATGGGCTATCTCGGATGGACGCCTCGCTGGGACACCTTCTCTACGCCATGTATCCCTTCTGGGTCTTCATCTTTTTGTCGGCGGCAGGACATCCGATCTCACCACTGTCTTTTGCGCGGTTGGGACTGGTACTCCTGAGTGCGTTCCTCCTCACCTGGCAGCCCGGCGGTCTGGTGGATCCGCTGGGGGTGACGCTCATGATCGGGGCCGGCGCGCTCTATGGCTTCCACATCGTGCTGGGCCAGTGGACGTTGGTGGATGTGGATCCGCGCACCGTGGCACTGTACGTCTTGACGACCATGACCGCCGTGGTGATCATTCCCTTCATCGCCCAGGGTGGCCCGCTGGAACCGATCACCAGCGCAGGGTGGATGGCTATCGTGCTGCTGGCCATATTCCCGACGGCGCTTGCCCGGCTGTTGGTCTTTGCTGGCCTGCGGCACATTGGTGGGGTCCAGACTGTGCTGCTTGCAATGGCTGAGCCTCTGGTCGCCGTGGTGCTGTCCTTTGCTCTACTGGGCGAGAGTTTTACCGCACTGCAATGGTTCGGTGCGGCGCTGTTCGTATTCAGTGTCTTGCTCATCCAGCGGGACACCGGTCTCCAGATCGCCGACGAGGAGACCTGGTGGCAGAGCCTCTTCCCCGAGTCAGCGATGGAGAACGACGATCTGACGGCGGGCTCCCCACCCTCCGATCCGCCAACTGTTTAGCTGTTTCCTTGGCAAGATGCCGGCTTCTCTCGTGAGACCAACGTCTATCACTCCTGTTCTGCGGAATTGCCCCAGTTGTCTCTGGTGCGAAGGAAGTATCTTTTCAAAAAACCGGGGGAAGCCGGGGTGTGTGCGGGCGGCAAAGCCACCCGCACGCACCCCGCCCCCAGTTTTTGATAAGATACCGAAGGGGTGGTATAATCCGCTGCTGTGAGATGGCTGGGAGAGAAACCGTTTCATACGCTATTGCTACTGACTGAGAAGCCGGCCGAGTGGGCAGCCTGGCAGATCGTGCCCCTTCCCCTGGGCTTGGCGGCAGTTGCAGGCTGGCTCTGGGCCTGGGCGACGGGTGAGCCTGCCCTGGGATGGATCATGGCCCTCGGCCTGTTGGCTCTTGCCCTGTTCGACTGGGGTCTGCTGGCGTCCCTGCCGCGCTGGGGGATCTCGTTTGGCGCCGTCCAGCCGCCGTTTCTGGCCTTGACCATGCTCCGTTGGTCGGTTGCCTTGCTCGCCCTGGTCCCGGGCGCGAGGTGGCCGTCGCCCACGCTGATAGTGTTGGCTTTCTTCCAGATCCTGATCTGGGCGCTGATGGTCTACGGCACGCTGATCGAGCCCTTTCGTCTGCAGGTCACCCGCCTCGAGGTCGCCAGTGACAAGCTCTCTAACCCTGGGATACCCTTGCGCATCGTCCAGCTTTCGGATCTGCACGTAGAGCGGCTTACCCGCCGGGATCGTGCGCTGCCGGAACTGGTGGCCGGGCTGGCCCCCGATCTCATAGTCCTTACAGGTGATTTTCTCAATACGTCCTACAGCGAGGATCCCCGGGCGCTGGAAGAGCTCATGGTACTGTTGGCCCAGCTCCATGCCCCGGCTGGGATCTATGCCATCTGGGGCACGATCGAGGTCGACCTGCCCGAACTGCTGCGCCCTGTGCTGGAGGAGCTGGGCATCGTGGTGCTCCAGGATGAGGCCATCGAAGTGTCGGTTGCTGGCGCAAGCCTGTGGTTGATGGGACCGTCGTGCAGCCGTGACCTCGTCGCCGACGGGGCCATGCTTCGTAATCTGTTGGCCGCTGCCCCTCAAGGTGCCTTTACACTGCTCCTCTACCACACGCCCGACCTGATGCCTCAGGCTTTGGCCCTGGGCGTGGACCTGTACCTGGCTGGCCACACCCATGGAGGGCAGTGGCGCCTGCCCGGCTTTGGGGCCCTCCTGACCAGTTCGACGCACTGGAAGCGCTACGAAGCGGGCCACTACCGCGAAGGGGAGACGCACCTTTACGTGAGCCGGGGGCTCGGTATGGAAGGCTTTGGCACGCCGCGAGCCCGCTTTTTCTGCCCGCCCGAGGTGGTAGAGATTTTGCTAACTGGAATGGGCCGGGGAGCTTGACCAGCATGTTCGGCCCCTGGACCCCGTTTGTCGTGCTGGCTGTCACCCTCCTGGCCTTGCTCTTTGTCAAACGGTGGATCACAGGCAGCCTGCAGGAAGTGAGCATACGCTGGGTGGGTGACCCCGACGTCGCGCTCGTCATCTACTTTGTCCTCGTACTTCCTGGCGTGGTCATCCATGAACTGAGCCACTGGCTGATGGCCAAGCTGTTGGGCGTCCGGGTGAGCCGGCCCAAGATCGGTCCGGTGCGCAAAGGGCGGAGCAGACGGGTGTCGTTGGGCTCGGTACGGGTGAGCAAGGTCGACCCGGTGCGGGCCAGCCTGATTGGGGTTGCCCCTTTGCTGGGCGGCTCGGCCGTGATCCTCCTCGTCGGCAACCTGGTATTGGGCGTCGGCGAACTGACCTCGGCCATGACCGGGCAGGGACTGGAGGTTATCCTGGACGGGCTAGAGCAGATGGTCCGCGTGGCCGACTTTTGGCTGTGGCTGTACCTGATCTTTGCCGTATCGAACGCCATGCTGCCCAGCGAGTCCGATATGGCCGCCGTGCGGCCGGTGCTCATCTTTTTGGGGATCGCGGCGGCCGTGGTGTTGATCGTGACCGGCATTCCGGCTATCCCCCCGAGCGTCGTGGATACCGTAAATGCCATCGCCGGTTATCTGGCTGCCGCTTTTGGGCTCACGCTGGCCGTGGACCTGGTGTTCATGGCCGTCATCGGGCTATTGCTGGTGGTAACCAGGTGGTTGCAAGGGTACTGGTAGAAAGTCACCCTTGTAGGAGACAAGAACCGTCCTCACGGAATTTCTGTGTCACACCAGACGTTTGAGCTGACCTACCTCGCCTTTTGATCCATCCCTTCTCAGTCCTTTTTGCTTTGATGCCTGGGGTAAGATCCGGCCCTTCCGTTGCGTCCGAAAGGCAGGGCCCGGTGTGGCTCCTGATTCTTGATATGGACGGAGGCGAGTAAGCATGACCCAAGGAGTAACGAGACGAATCCGCTGGCTGGCAATGGGCCTGGCCGGCCTTTTGGTGATGGCTGCTTGCACGACGGTCACGCTGGAGCAAGATGCTCCTTCTCCACCGGCCGTTGAGGAGAGGCCAACAGCGACTGCAGCGGTCGAAGCCGGAGTTACGTCAGAGCTTACTGAGGAGGCCCGAAGCTCCGAACCCGAGTACCAGATCGTCACCCTTTTGCCCCCCGACGCCATTCTGGCCATTGACAATCCCGAGTTCTACGACGTCATTGGGGCGGACCTGGAATATGACCCCGAAGAGTTGGTGCTTGGCGTTGAGCT
>JASFHU010000183.1:0-7665 GCA_050123055.1 Anaerolineae bacterium | reverse complement strand
CATCTGGACCAGGTCGGCAAACGCTCGATTGGCACGCACGATGCGCTGCCCGCGGTCGACGAGTACAACCGGATCCTGCATCGCATCAAAGGTCTCCTCCCAATCTCGCTTGGCCCGTTCCACAATCTGGAACAGTTGGGCATTGGACATTGCCAGCCCAGCTTGGTCCGCAAAAGCGTGCAGACGATCGGCGTGTACCTCAGAGAAAAAGCCAGGTATCGCGCTGTCCAGGTTCAGGAAACCGATAACCTCGTCGCGCACGCGGATGGGCGCAGCAGCATGGGATCGTACCCATGCCATCTCCGGGAGCTCCAGCCAACTGGGCTCGCTTTCCGTATCGCCGATGATCACCGGCTGCCCCCTCTCTTGCAGATGGCACAGGATCGGGGCATCAGCCAGGTGAACCGTGAGTCCCAGGACGTCTTGACCGGCGCGTTCGTATCCTCGCGAGCGTACGATGCAGCCAAGCTCCCCTTCCACCAGCATGATGTTGGCTGCATCACCATGGATCACCCGGTCAACCTGCTCCAGGATTTGGTCCAGGATCTGCTCCAGGTCAAGTGTGCCGCTCACGGCGGCCGTCGCCTGGCTGAGTGTCTCGGTCAACTCGCACAGTTCACACTTGGCTTCAAAGGTCCTCGCCGGCTCGCTGGCGACGACTACTGAGTAACCCATGTCCCGCATACCCACTCCTTCCTGCCTGATCCCCGTCTCTTCCAATGCCCGAAGGACCAGCCACCTGGGGTTCTCGCTCACAGCGCGCCGATGCGACAGACATAGCAGGTTGCGCCATCGCCTTGGAGGGCCAGGCGTGCCGCGTCTTGGGGGCCTGTGCAAACGCCGGATTTCGGCCCGGAATTGCGCCAGGCACCGAGACATGGCTCACCCTCATGACCGGGCATCCGGCATGAGCGGTAGGAGTATCATCCAGAGATGATTCGATTATACCATGGAACTTGGGTCAAGCCAATGGGACTTTTGGGGGATATGGATCCATTGAATCTTCTCAACGAGTGGGGGCGGGGTCTGTCGTCTACTCGACCACGACCTGGATCTCAGAGACCGAACTGTCGTAATTCCAGCCCGAAGCGTATATAGTCAGCCCCGTGATGTGCGCTGGCCGGTTCTCGCCCAGCAGGTCAATAAGGTTCCCCGATTCGTAGGGGTACCACACCTCCCGCGGGACCTGCTCGCCCGAAGGCCTTCCCCAGGGATCTGGAGCGATGGGATAGCCCGCGTTGTTCTGATAGTAGAATCCATGTGTCCAGAACTTGTCGTTTCCCCACAGGTCCTTATAGTCAAGGCGAACGATGAGCGGGAACTCGGAGCTCAACAACCCTCCACCTGATAGACTCTGAAAGTCAACCTTGACATCCAAAGAGACCTCCAGCCGGTCAAAGTCGCGCACGTCCTGGTCGAGCCTCTGCTGGATTGCCACCTCGGTGTGCTCGCCGTCGTTCACCTCCCGCTGCACCAGGCGTGCCGCCCGGCGGCCGCCATCCTCAACGACCCCGGTTGAAGGGGGACTGACCGCAGACGTGAGAACCACCGTGTTGGACAGCCAGCCTGTCGTCAGCGGTTGTTGAAAATCACCATTCACAATGAGGTTCTCGGCTGCTGGCAAGGGGTCTTCCAGCCCGCCGGTCAAGTCCACCCGGCTACGCATCCCCTGGCGGATCACCTCGTGGCCGGACCCTTGTCCGATCTCAGCCGCCCCTCTGACCACCGTAACCTGTGTAGTCTCGTTTGTGACCTCGACCCGGTAGCTTCCTTCTTCCATCAGGATGGCC
Organism: Anaerolineae bacterium; assembly: GCA_050123055.1. Lineage (GTDB taxonomy): Bacteria > Chloroflexota > Anaerolineae > JAAYZQ01 > JAAYZQ01 > JASFHU01. The sequence continues at coordinate 5,875 of JASFHU010000183.1, read as the reverse complement.
GTATGCGGTGTGAGCACCTGGAATTCCGTTGCCCGTTCACCCGGCAGCGCCACCCCTACCCGAGCAAGCCCTTGTGTCAGGTTTAGTGTGATCTGGTTGGCCCGGTCGCTCACGCCAAAGCGCGGACTCTGTGCTTTGGCCAATTCGATGTTCGTGTTGCTATACAGGGTTACGTGGCTCCGCTCGAAAAAATCCAGGGTGCCGCGAGAGGTCGCGTCGAGGATCACTTCGTCGCCCGGCAGCAGCATCGCCGATTCGACCACGCCGACGGGCTTGCTGCCCTCGGCCTCCTGCACCAGGATTGTGCCTTCGATCCGTTGCAGTTGGGTTTCCTGCTCTTCGGCCGAATTGAGCAGATAGTAGCGGATCCCCAGGGGGATTCCGGTGATAAGGATGCAAAAGACCGTAAAGGCTGCCCACAAGACCACCCATGCAACCCGGTCGGGATTCCTTTGCATCTAGTAGCGCACCTCAAAGCGCTCAAACTCACTGCTTGGTGCAGTCCACCGTATGTTCACCTCAGTGACCAGCGCCGCTCGTGGGCCGACACGCAAAAAGGCCAACAGGTCCTCCAGCTCGGCCTGTTGGCCCTCGGCGATCACTTGAACCGTCCCATCCCATCGGTTACGCACATAGCCTGTCAGCCCTAGCTCCATCGCCCGGCGCTGGGTATAGAAGCGGAAACTGACGCCCTGTACGCGCCCCTGCACAACTGCCTCCAGGCGGCGCTGAGCTGGCTTCTCTTGCTTCATGGCAACAAATTATAACATGCCTTGCCACAGATGTAAAACTGGCTCAGACACAGTCCCTTGGAGCTCTCCCTCACGACCATCAGAAAGCGTTCCGAAACCTGGGTGCACCAGGTAGAGCAGATCACGACGAGGCTGTCGGCTCGGCTGTCGGCGATGGCGTGTCTGTCGGCGTTGGCGTGGCTGTGTCTGTGGGTGTCGCCGTAGAGGTAGGCGTTTGCGTTGCTGTCTCTGTCGGCGTCGGCGTGGCGGTCGCCGTATCAGTTGGCGCCGGTGTGTCGGTCAGAGTCGGGGTGGCTGTGGCCGTATCGGTTGCCGTCGGTGTGACGGTGGGGGTTCCCGTGGGTTGGGCGGTCGGCGCTGGGGTGTCCGTCGGGGTCGCCGTTGGAGGTGGTGTATCTGTCGGTGGTATTGCCTGGGTCCAGGCCAACTGGACCATCGCTCCGCCCAGGTTCTCATAGTACTCCAACCACAGCGAATAGTCGCCTGCCGGCATGTACAAGTCAAACGTGTAGGGCACCATTTCGCTATCGTGCCATTCATCGACAAAGAGCTGCCCATCGATCCAGAAGCGCACCCCATCGTCCGACAGGATTGTAAAACGATAGAATCCCTCTGAAAAAGATTGTTTCCGCCCCCACCGGGCTGAAAACTGGTCATCGGGCAAACGTGGATCTGGCGAGCCCCCGCCCCAATTGAAATCGATAGCTACGTCGTTTCGGACGTAAACAGGGTCTCCACTCAACCACGGATTGGCGTAATACTCCCCCCTCCAGTCGCGGATGATCATATCCGGCGTCGGTGTAGGAGCCGGCGTAGGGGTCTCCGTCGGCCAGGCCGTGCTGCTGGGCAGCAGAGTGGGCCGGGCTGTGGGCGGCGGCGCCGTAAGGGTGGGCGTGGGCGCAACCAGCGCAAACTGGGTAGCGGCCTCCAGCCCGGAGCGGGTGCCGCGTGCGATCACGTCGGCTCTGCTTTCCCCAATCCAGCGCATCTCATTCGGAAAGGTGAGCGCGGTGTGGATCCTTCCCTGCTGGTCGGTGACCGCCGCGGCGTAGGCAAACCCTGGCCCATCTCCCTCGTTCGGCGACCTCAAGAACACAAACACCGCCTCGCCTGGCCACCATCCCTGTCCCGTGACGGTGACCAGCGTATTGACATACCCCTGGTGAGGATCGATCGCCACCCAAACTGCCCCCGGCTCACTCGACGGGCTCGATGCCGGCAAACCCGCACCATCCGTGGCAGCCAGGGCAGCCCGCGTGACAGAGGAAGGCAAAGGAGCGGGAGGTGAATCAAAGAACAGCACCCGCACGACGAGGAACCCCACAGAGCAGAGTACAGCCGCTGCCAGCAGCAGGAGCACAACCACGACCAGGCTGCTAGGCTTGCTGCCCTCAGCCTCCTCGCGCTGGGTTGATCTACGCCGCCAATCGCTTCTATCCGGCGGTATTGACTCGGTGGACATAGCCCTTTCTCCCGGGACTTCTCCTTACCTAGACGTAAAACCCATCCCCAGGGTTCCACACTTTCCGTCTGTCGGGTGTATCTCAAGAGAACCCCCCCGCTGTTCACAAATTTCGCAAACTGTGCTATAATAGCCGCCCAGCCTCGTGGGGCTGGCAGAGCTCCACTGTGATCCAAGGGGGCGCTCATGGCATCTATACGAACATCGGCCGTCCCCCTTTTCTGAGAAGATGCGAGATCAAGGATGAGAGGATAAGAATATGGCCGAGCATATCTTTATCGAACAGATGGCCCAGCATGTTGGCCAGGAAGTGACCATCAAAGGCTGGCTCTACGCCAAGACGGGCAAGGGCAGACTCCAGTTCCTCCAAGTTCGTGACGGCACCGGCGTCCTACAGTGTGTCGTCTTTAAGAAAGAGGTCACCCCTGAGGTATTTGAAGCAGCCCGTCAGTTGAGCCAGGAATCTTCCGTCATCGTCACCGGCACGATCCGGGCCGACGAGCGCGCCCCTGGGATCCCTGGAGGCTTTGAGCTGGGCGTGAGCGACCTACAGAGCGTGCAGCTTGTTGTGGACGAATTCCCCATCACCCCCAAGGAACACGGGGTAGATTTCCTGATGCAGAATCGTCACCTTTGGATCCGTTCCTCACGCCAGTGGGCTGTGTTGCGTGTGCGTGCCACCGTGATCAAGGCCATCCGCGACTGGCTGGACAGCCACAGTTTTGTCTTGATGGACACACCCATTCTCACCCCGGCTGCCTGCGAGGGCACGACGACGCTGTTTGAGACCGACTACCATGGCACCCAGGCCTTCCTCAGTCAGAGTGGCCAACTCTACAACGAGGCCAACATCATGGCCTTTGGTAGGGTCTATTGCTTCGGCCCCACCTTCCGTGCAGAGAAATCCAAGACCCGGCGGCACATCCAAGAATTCTGGATGGTGGAGCCGGAGGCAGCCTATGTGGACATGTGGGAAAACATGGAGATCCAGGAGCTATTCGTCAGCTATGTCGTCCAGACCACGCTGCGCGAGCGACAGAAGGAACTGAGCCTGCTGGGCCGCGATCTGAGCCGTCTAGAAAAGATCGAGCCACCCTTCCCCCGTATCCCCTATGACGATGCGGTAGAGATGATCAACCAGGCAGCCGCGGCCGGTGTGCGCGTCCCGCCTCACGACGAGCCCGTGCCGGCCATTGCTTGGGGGGAAGACTTTGGCTCGCCGCACGAAACCTATGTCGCCGAGCAGTTCGAAAAGCCGGTCTTTGTGCACCACTATCCCACCGCTGTCAAGGCCTTCTACATGGCCCAGGAACCCGACCGGCCTGAAACGTGCAAGTCCTCCGATCTTCTGGCCCCAGAAGGCTATGGCGAGATCATCGGTGGCGGCGAGCGGTCTGGCGATCTGGCCTTCCTGGAAAAGCAGATCGAGCGCCATGACCTGCCCCGGGATGCTTACGAGTGGTATCTTGACCTGCGACGCTACGGTTCGGTTCCCCACAGCGGCTTTGGGCTGGGGATCGAGCGGACCGTGATGTGGCTCTGCGGCTTGAACCACATCCGCGAGACCATCCCCTTCCCGCGCCTGTTGGGACGCATCTATCCTTGAGCTTCAAACGGGAAGCGAGGGGCTGGCACTTGCTAGCCCCTCGCTTCCCGAACCTATTCCCTTTTCCTGCCAGTCCTCACATCGGTAGCCAGAAAAAGCCCAGCGCAATGATGACATAGATCGCCAGCAGCATGGCCCCTTCTAACCAGTGGGACTCGCCATCCAGCGAGACCAAACCGGCGATGAGCACCGCCGCCATCATGGCGATCAGCTCGAACTGGTTGAATACCAGCGTCAGCGGGTTGCCCATCATCAGGCTGATGAACACCAGCAGGGGCGCCACAAAGAGGGCAATCTGCAAACTGGACCCCACCGAGATGGCCAGGCTCAACTCCATCTGGTTCTTGGCCGCCACCGTCACCGCCACCAGATGCTCGGCCACGTTACCTACCAGGGGAATGAGTATGATCCCCACAAAGAACTGGGTCACGCCCAGTTCCAGCACCACGTGCTCGATCGTACCCACCAGCAGCTCGCTCATCCAGACGATGGCCCCCGTCGCGACGAGCAGCATGACAAGCGCCCTGGGCACTGACCAGTGGGGCGCGTCTATCTCGGCCGCTGCATATTCGTCGTCCTCGTAGGTATGTGCCCTTGGATCCCGCAATTGGTAGACCAGCGAGAGAACGTACAGGACGATCATCACGCCTGCCACGCCCAGACTCAGATATTCGACCGCGTCGTGGTTGACGATCTCAATACTGTGGCTAAAGATCGAGGGGATCACCAGCGCCGCCACAGCCAGCGTCAGCATCGTGGCATTGGTCCCGGCATGGCTGCGGTCGAACTTTTGGACGCCATGTCGCAGGCCCCCGACCAGCACGCTCAATCCCAGCACCAGCAGGATATTGCCCATGATCGAGCCGGTCAGTGAGGCCCGAACCAATTCCAGCATATGCTCGTTGATGGCCGGGTTCAGGAGACCCTCGCGCAGGGCCATAATGGTGATGATCAACTCAGCGGCGTTGCCCAGCGTGGCATTGAGCAGCCCGCCCAGCCTGGGGCCGGTGTGGACCGCCAACGCCTCGGTAGACTGGCCCATCAGCCCCGCCAGCGGGATCATGGCCAGGCCAGAGGCGATAAAGACCAGCGTCGGGCTCCAACCCAGCAGGTCGGCCGCGATGGCGACAACCGCAAAGACCAGCAGAAGGTTGAGATACTTCAATCGCTATCTCCTGACTCCTCCTCTTCGGCCTCTGGAGCAGCGGGGATAGGCAGGACGAACGGGTCCTTGACCGGTCCCCAGCCTCCGGCCTCGCCGCCCGTCATTTTCCAGACGTGGTACATGCGATGGAATGATGTAAACAGCGTCGTCACGGCCAGGATGATCAGGGTGATGAACACCTGGTCCAGGATCATGCCCGCGATCATGATCACCACGCGGGGAACACGGGTCATGAAACCCACTTTGCACTCCACACCCAGCGCCTCGGCCCGCGCCCGCGAATAGCTCACCATCAGCGAGCCAACTGTGACCAGCAAGAGCAGCGGAATCTCCCACTGCCCGCCCGCCACGGCATAGTAGACACTCAGACCCAAAAAGACGATCGACTCCTCAAAGCGATCGATATTCGAGTCGAGAAAAGCGCCGAAACGGCTGCCCTTGCCGCTGACCCGCGCCAGCGTCCCATCCAGTGCATCGCCAAGTGCGGCGACGATGTAGGCCACACCCGCCCAGCGGATCTCGCCCAATGCAGCCAGGACGGCCACGCCAATCGTCAGAATCAGGCCGATGTAGGTCACTGCGTCGGGCGACAGGTTCCATTTGGCCAGCCTCCGGGCTATCGTCTCCAGGGCTGGTCGGGTGTACTCGCGAGCTTTTTGGTCAAGAATTGACATGATCCCCCATCCTCAGAAGTTGTCCAAAGACAACTTCCAAGCTTTGTCCGCTAATGCCTGAACACCATGTACAAAGCTAGCAAGGGGACAAAGCCTCACATCTACCAATACGATCCACAACCCTTCTCGTTTCCAAACAAAGCGCCTCAAAATGACTTCAGGATGAATCCATCGGCCAGACAGGCACTGCCACCAGCCATTGGTCAGGGGCCTGCG
>JASFHU010000182.1:0-7672 GCA_050123055.1 Anaerolineae bacterium | reverse complement strand
CCGACTGAGCGTGCTTACCTTGGCCCTCCACCAATCCTCGGTCGTGCAGCAACGGGACCGCGGTGGATTGTCCGTCCGGCGTTCCCAGGGCCACCACCTGAAAGGGCCGGTAGCCATCGCGAACGACATTGAGCAAGGCTTGTGTGTCAGCGGCTTCAGGATCGCCAACAATGGCGATCTCCCGCGGCTGCGAGAGCGCATAGGCCAGCGCCTGCAGCCACTGCCCAAATCCCAGGGGATACTGGCTCATCATGGGTTGCATTTGGGCCAGCGCCTGGTGGGCAATATCGATAGTACGCAACTCATTGGTGAAGCCTGCCAGCTTCAGCAGTGCAGCACTCGCCAGCGCATTGCCCGACGGCGTGGCATTGTCCTGCAGATCGCGCGGTCGGGTGATCAACGTCTCGTGGTCGTCGCTTGTATCGAAGAAGGTACCGTCAGAATCTGCATAGTGCTCGATCATGGTCTCGGCCAACTCCTGGGCTGCCTCGAACCACTTTGGTTCAAACGTAGTCTGGTACAGCTCGAGCAGCCCCTCGATCAGGTAGGCATAGTCCTCCAGGTAGCCGTTGAGCTTGGCTTCCCTGGCCTTCCACGTCCGCAACAGACGACCGTTCTTCTGCCTCAGCTCGCGCAACAGGAATTCAGCATTGCGCTCAGCAACCTCCTGATAATCCAGTCGATCCAGCGTCCGAGCCGCCTCGGCAAACGCGGCCAGCATGAGGCCGTTCCACGAGGTCAGTACCTTGTCATCAAGGCCTGGATGTACCCGTTCCTCGCGAACCTTGTACAGCTTGCGGCGTGCCTCCGCCAGGGCAGGGCGCTGATCTATGTCGCCGACGAACTCGAGGATGTTCTTGCCCTCAAAGTTGCCGCCTGGAGTCACGCCGTAGGCGGTCGTGAAGGCATCTGCATCGCTTCCCAAGACTTCCCGTATTTCGCTCGGAGTCCAGACAAAGAACTTGCCTTCCTCGCCTTCGCTGTCAGCATCTTGCGTGGAGTAGAAGCCTCCAGCCGCGTCGGTCATTTCCCGGACGACGTAATCGAGAATCTCCTCAGTGATCGTGCGGAAGAACTCGTTGCCGGTGACCTGCCAGGCGTGCAGGTAGACGCGGGCCAGTTGCGAGTTGTCATACAGCATCTTTTCGAAGTGGGGGACGAGCCAGTGGTCGTCGACGGAGTAGCGGTGGAAGCCGCCGCCGAGCTGGTCGTACATGCCGCCGCGGGCCATGGTCTCGAGGGTGTGGGTGACCATCTGTAGGGCTTCGGTGTTGCCGGTGGTGTGGTGGTAGCGGAGGAGGTACTCGAGGACCATGGGCTGGGGGAATTTGGGCGCGCCGCCCCAGCCGCCTTGAGCGCGGTCGAAGGAGCCCTGGAGACCTCGGAATGCGGCGTTGAGCGTGTCCGGGGAAAGGTCGCCGGTCGTGGCGCCGGACTGTGGTGAGGATACGTCGCTTTGGCGTTTTATGGCCTGGACCAGGCGCTGGCTGCTGGTGTCCAGTTCGCCGCGACGGTCTCTCCAGGCGTCTCTGATGGCCTGGAGGACGTCGGTGAAGGAAGGCATGCCGTAACGAGGGCGGGGTGGGAAGTAGGTGCCGCCGTAGAAGGGGGCGCCGGCGGGGGTGAGAAAGACGGACATGGGCCAGCCACCGCTGCCGGTGAGGGCCTGGACGGCGCTCATGTAGATCTGGTCCAGATCGGGGCGCTCCTCGCGGTCGACTTTGATGTTGACAAAGTGCCGGTTGAGGATGGCGGCGATGGCCGGGTCCTCGAAGGATTCGTGGGCCATGACGTGGCACCAGTGACAGGCGGAGTAGCCGATGCTTAGGAAGATGGGCTTGTCCTCGTGGCGCGCTTTTTGCAGCGCCTCTTCGCCCCAGGGGTACCAGTCGACGGGGTTGTCGGCATGCTGGAGCAGATAGGGACTGGTTTCGTTGGCCAGATGGTTTGGCATGGTGTCTCCTTTGGTTTTAGAAGAAAATCACTATGTGTATGATAGCACTGAGAGGGGGATGGGTCTGTAAGCATGGCACCAAGGGGGGTGGCACGTGCGGCCTCCTGAGAACAGCGGATTGGCAGGATTAGCGGATCTGTGTGTATAGATGCTGGGCAGGGTCAAGCAGATGCTGCTGTGGGTTTGGCCGGGAGTGTTTGTTGCGTCGTGAGTGGAGCGGAGGCCGATTCGGCACTCATCGTGGCGAGTGAGGGGCTGCCTATTCTTCTTGCCAGAGGAGTCTGACCTGGGCGGTGGAGTCGGGGTGGAGGTGGAGGAGCTCTCCGCTGGGGCCACGCAGGTAACAGCTCCAGGAGCGGGGATGGGCGCGGGTAGCGCACTGGTAGGCGGTGTCGAAGCCGAATTCGGGTGCTGTGGCCCAGCCGAGGCGCTGGCGGACGTCGGTGGAGAGGTTGTCGACTTCGCCGCGCCAGAGCAGCCCAAAGCCGCTGACGGGCTGGAGGTAGCCGGGCGGTGGGTCATCCGGGACGCGGTTGTCTTGTGAGGCGCCGGGCTTGAGCTGGAGGCCGACGAGACGCTCGAAGGTCTGGAAGCCGGCCTGATCCGGGCCCTGGTAAAAGATGTAGAACTCGTCGGTGTCCTCGACCCAGACCATGAAGCCGTGCTCGAAGTACTGGCCGGCGGCGTAGGAGTGGAGAGCGGGGGCGGCCGGGCAACGCTCAGGCGGGTGGTCAAAGAACCAGGCGCGCAGGTCCTGGCATTGAAGGTGGGTGTAGACGGCGGACCAGGCTTTGGTGTCCGCGCCGGTGACGCGGAGTGCGAAGCCGAGGTAGGCCATGGAGGATTCGTCGGTGGTGAAGGTCGAATCTCCCTGGAGCGGGACGTCCTGGCATTCCGCTTCGACGGGCCCGCTGCCCAACAGCGGGCATATGGCTGCACCCTGGCCCAACGCTTCCCAGGCCATGAAGATCTGGTCGCCGATGTTCTGGGTGGTGGTGGGGGCGATGGTGAAGGATAGGATCTGGGGCTCGGGGAGGGTGGTAGGCGCAGGCGAGGGCGACGGAGTCGGGGACGGCTGAGGAGCTGCCGGTGGCGCTGAAGCTGTGGGCGATGGAGAGGTTGCCGTGGGGGCTGGCGAGGTTGCAGATGCCGTGGCTGGTGGCGCCGTCTCTGTTTCGGCACTGGTTGGATCGAGCTGCTGGGTGGGGTGGAGCAGAGTTTGGGAGGTGGGTGCTGGGGCTGTGGTGGTGTGAGGAGGTACGGGGCTCACGGTTGGAGAGGAAGTGGCGCTGCAAGCGGCGAGTGCAAGCAGGAGAAGGCTTAGGCCAATCCCAATCTGGAGGAAGAGTGCGGATTGTTTTTGCTTCATGCGTACTCTCCTTCCAAGGGGACCTCGGCAAAGCGCTTGAGGACACGGCAGATGGCCAGGCTGACCCAGCGCCTGGCCTCTTGCTCTCGCGCGGTCGGTTCTTTGTGTTTGGCCTGTTCGTAGGAGGTTTTCCACAGGCCGTCGGGCTGTTGGTTGTCTTGAAGCCAACGAAGGGCCTTGTGGATGTCCTCGTCCTGGTGGGAGTAGCCGATGAGGGACAGGGTGTCGAGGGCGGTCAGGATATTGGTCCACCAGAAGGGGAACTGGAATTTCGTCCAGTATCGGGGCGCCTTGCGGTCGTTGTACTTGTCGGAGCGAAAGAATCGGGATTTCAGGCAGTCGCAGGCGGTGGTCACCTCTTCCCGCTGGCGATAGGAGGGATGGAGGGCGAAGGCCCGGAGTACCATGCCGGTGGCGAGATGGGAGAAGGGCCGGGAGCGGTCGGGCTGAACCGGGGGCGCGCTCCACATGTGCCTGGTTTTTTCCTTTGGAGGCACGGCCTGCAGGGGCACGATCCAGCCTCCATCGTCCTGACGCATGGACAGGAGCCAGCGCAGACCCGTTTCAAGGCGCGGATGGTCGCCGTAGCCGGCCTTGATGAGCAGCTCGGCGATGACGGCGTGGTAGTAGGGCATGTACTGGGTGCCCAGGATGCCACGAATGTCGCCCTCGTCTGTCTGGCAGGAGAAGAGGTAGGCAGCGGCCTTTTCGATGGCGGGATGGCGGTTATCCAGGCCGTACTTGACGACGAGGATACCCAATTGGCGAAAGGTTTCCAGAAGGTCGTAGTTAATCTCGGGGTAGCGCTGGCGATTGGCGCCCGGGTAGCGCCAGGAGCCATTCTCTTGCTGGCGGCTGAGTATCTTGAGCGCAGGCGGCAGTTCCCAAAGGGTCTCGACAGAGCCTGGTTTCTGGCCCAGGAGGTCACGCCGGGCAAAGTACTCGAGGGCTGGCTGGTTAGCCGAGAGCAGGGGGGAGATGGGGTCCTCGCTTAGTTGTTGCGTCCAATGGCCGGCGTTCTGTTCCATCTCTAGGATGTTACCTCGGGCACGGCAGGCAGATTGGGATCTTCAGCGGGCTGGTCCCCCAGGGCCGGCAGGCCGGCTGCCGGGCGGGCACAACGCACGGCACGGAGGATGGCCTCGGCGGTGACCTGGGCGGCGAAGGCGCCGACAATGTTGGCGTCGGCGCGGCGCTTGCCGGTGGCGAGGGCAAAGATGGTGTCGCCGTCGAGGGAGGTGTGGGCGGGGCGGATGGTGCGGGCCAGGCCGTCGTGGGCCATCAGGGCGACCCGGTTGACCTCTTCCTTGGTGAGGCGGGCGTTGGTGGCGACGACCCCGATGACCGTATGGTCACGGCTGGCGAAGCGCAGGCTCGGCCGGCTGACCGACCTTTGCATCACCTGGAGCGTGTCGGCAAAGTAACCGGGGGCGCCGATGCGGAGCGGTCCGGGATCGGTGGAGCGAGCTCCGGCCAGGATCTGACCAGAGGTGGGGTCGATGACGTCGCCAAAGGGATTGACGGCGACAATGGCGCCGACGATGACGCCGGCGGCGATCTCGATGCTGGCGGTGCCGATGCCGCCCTTCATGGCCTGGCCGATGCCCAGGATCTTGCCCACGGTGGCGCCAGTGCCTGCGCCGACGTTGCCCTCGGCTGGGCGCTCAGACCGGGCATTGAGGCAGGCCAGGTAGCCCATCGCCGCATCAGGTCGGACCGAGGCGTCGCCGATGGCCAGGTCAAAGAGGATGGCGGCGGGAACGATGGGGACGCGGGCGACGCGCGTGTCGTAGCCCACGCCCTGCTCCTCGAGGTAGCGCACGACGCCTGAGGCGGCATCGAGGCCAAAGGCGGAGCCACCGGCCAGGACCACGGCGTGGACCCGTTGGACGAGGTGCATGGGGTGCAGAAGGTCGGTCTCGCGGGTGCCGGGAGCACCGCCACGCTGATCGACACCGCCCACAGCGCCGGCAGGGCAGAGGATCACGGTGCAGCCGGTGAGGGCGGCGTGATCCTGGGCGTGCCCGACACGGAGGCCGGATAGGTCGGTAATGGCATTGTGGAGTTTCATCAGCGGCTCAGTCTCCGTCCGTTGGGATCTGGGCGATGACCTTTTCGATCACGCGTGCAGCCACTTCTGCCTTGCTGAGCAGGGGCAGGGCCTCGGGCTCGCCAGTGGGGGTGATGAGGGTGACGCGGTTGGTGTCGACCTGGAACCCGGCGTCGGAGGCGCTCACATCGTTGGCCACGATGAGGTCAAGGGCTTTGGCCTGGAGCTTGGACAGGGCGTTGGGCAGTAGATCCTGTGTCTCGGCGGCAAAGCCCACTACAACCCGCGGATGGCCGGTGTCCTGGCGCTGGCGGGCCACGGCGGCCAGGATATCGTCGGTGGGTTGCAGGGTCAGGATGGGCAGGGCTCGCTGCTTTTTGATCTTTTGCTGGGCTGCCTGGTCGGGGCGGAAATCGGCGACGGCGGCGGCCATGAGCAGGGCGTCGGCATCCTGGCAGGCATCCAACACGGCGCGGGCCATGTCTGCGGCGGTGCGGACCGGCAGGTGGCGGGCGCCGGTGGGAATGGGCAGGCTGACAGGGGCCGCGATGAGCGTAACGTCTGCGCCGGCGTCGAGGGCGGCCTGGGCCAGGGCGACCCCCTGCTTTCCCGACGAGCGGTTGGTGATGAAGCGGACTGGATCGAGGGGTTCCTGGGTGCCTCCGGAGGTGACGACGAGCTTGCGGCCCTTCAGAGGACCGGCTCGGGACAGCGTGTAACGGATGTGGCCCAGCAGGTCAGCGGGCTCGGTCATCCGGCCGCGGGCGACCAGTCCCGAGGCGAGATGCCCTTCCTCCGGTCCGACGACGATGGCGCCCCGTTCTTGCAGCAGGCGAAGGTTGGCCTGGGTGGTGGGGTGAGCGAACATGCCGGCGTCCATGGCGGGAGCGAGGAGGATGGGGCAGTGGGCGGCGAGGGCGGCCAGGGTGACGAGGTTGTCGGCCAGGCCGTGGGCCATCTTGGCCATGGTTTGGGCCGTGATGGGGGCGATGGCCAGGAGGTCGGCACGCTGGGCCAGACCGACGTGGAGCACGTGGGCCTCGGCACCCCAGAGCTCTGCATCGGTGTAGGCTGGCTGGCCGGTCACGGACTGGAAGGTCAAGGGCGTGACGAAGCGGGCGGCGTCGGTGGTGAGGATGGTTTCCACAAAGGCGCCGGACTGGGCCAGCTTGCTGGCGAGGTCGACGGCTTTGTAGGCGGCAATGCTGCCGGTCACGCCGAGTAGGATTTGCTTGTTAGCTAGAGGCGAGATGGGCATGGGTCCTCCTCCGCTCTGCGACGGGTTGCGGCCCGACGGGAGTCGGGTTCTGCGTGTTGCGTAGTGCGTGATCAATAGGGCTCGGTCAGGAGACCGTCGCCCATCAAGGGCTCGGTCAGGAGACCGTCGCCCATCAAAGTTGTGCGACCGTCGCCCATCAAAGTTGTGCGGAGCGTGTGGCAGTTCATGGTTGGTTCATCTCGTAGACCATTCGCAGGCCGTCGAGGGTGAGCCACGGGGCCAGGGTCTGAATCACTGTGGTCTCCCGGGCGATCACCTCGGCCAGGCCACCGGTGCCGATGACATGGGTATCAGGACCGAGCTCCTGGCGGAAGCGGGCAACCATGCCCTCGACCAGGCCGACGTAACCGAAGAGCAGTCCCGACTGCATCGAATGGCTTGTGTTGCGGCCGATGGCGGCTGGCGGACGAGCGAGCTCGACCCTGGGCAGCTTGGCGGTGCGCTGGAAGAGGGCTTGGGCGGAGATGCCGATGCCGGGTGCGATGGCGCCCCCCAGATAGTCGCCGCCGGCTGTGATGGCATCAAAGGTGGTGGCGGTGCCAAAGTCGACAATGCAGGCGGGTCCCCCATAGAGCCGACAGGCGGCGACGGCGTCGACGATGCGATCGGCGCCGACGGCGCTGGGCGGCTCGTACAGAATGCGCACACCGGTCTTGGTGTTGCCATCGACGACCATTGGCTCGCAGCCCAGACCCCGGCGACAGACCTCCACCCAGGTGGCGGTAAGGGGCGGCACAACTGAGGCGATGGCTGCTCCCTGTACGTCCTCGCGACTGAGGCCGGCGTAGTTCAGGAGGCCGAGAAGCTGGAGGATGAACTCGTCTGGCATGCGCTCGTGGGCGGTGGCCAGGCGCCAGCGCGGTCCGAGGCTCCGGGCCTCGTACAGGCCCAGAGTAATGTTGGTGTTTCCGATGTCAACACAGAGTAACATGGGAGCCCCTCCAGGCTCGCGAACCAATGAACGCGTTTACAGGTTGTCCACTACTCGCTTCAGCCGGGCCTGCACCTCGAGGGCGATCT
>JASFHU010000181.1:0-7696 GCA_050123055.1 Anaerolineae bacterium | reverse complement strand
GAGGGTGGGGGATGCCCTCCGACCCTGCCTAGAGCCTATAGCCGAGACACGTCCTTGGGCGGGACAAACTTCCACCAGATGCGCAGCAAGCGTTCCACCCGCCGCTCGAACCAGCGGCGCCATAGGACTGGCCAGGCCTGGCGCCAGGCAACCTCGGCATTCGATCCGGAAACCTGCCTGCCGCTAAAACGCTCCTCCACGTACAGACCGGCAATCTTTTGCACGGCTTCGCGAACCTTGGGCGCATACCGGGCAACAGCTCCGGCGTACTCGTTGGGCGTCTGGTGGGCCAGCGGCTCGATGCGCAACAGGCGCCGCACCCAATTGACCAGATCCTCATAGACTCGCTCGGGTACACTCAAGCCTGCAATTCTGCGGCGCCGACCGGCCGCGAGCACGACAGTGAGCACAATAGCCAGCACCACCAGCCCCAGGACCACCCATCCCCACAACCCGACTCGCTGCCACAGGGAAAGTGGCTCCGGCGGGGTCAAAGGGCCCATCGCGTCGGCCATCCTTTCTTCCTCAAGAAAACGCTCACGGTCCAGCCCCGATGCGGCCTGATCCCGGCCACTTTCTGCAGATTCATCTTCAGGGTTCTGAGAACGCGGCCGGCTTAGGGGAGGCTCCCCGCCCGTCGGCTCAAACTCGACCCAACCAAAACCGGGAAAGAATACCTCGGGCCAGGCATGCCCGTCACTTTCCAGCAGGCGATATTGGCCCTCCTCCTTGAAGCCCTGGCTATAGCCCCGCACATAGCGAGCTGGCACCCCGACCGACCGCAGCATCACCGTCATGGCCGAAGCATAGTAGTCACAGTAGCCGGCCCGCGCATCGAACAGGAAATAGTCCACGCCATCCTGCATAATGCCAGGACCCTCGATCTGCTCGTCGTAGGGGATCCGGCGCAGATACCGCTCGACGGCCTTGGCCTTCTCGTACGGGGATTCAAAATCCTCGGTGAGCTGCTCAGCCAGAGACCGCACCCGGTTGGGGAGCGCGTCGGGCAATTCCAGGTAACGGGGTACAACCCAGTCCGGATAGCTGGTACCCGCCTGCATGAGCGATTCTTCGTCCGCCTCGGTCAGCGAGGATAGAAACTGGTACGAGTCACCCTCGGCAAGTGGCTGGCGCGAGGAGAGAACCGACGGGTCACCAGGAGCCGGAGGAAAGTAGGGCGCATCGGCGGAACGGGCAAGGTCATCCTCGTGCGTGACAAAGGACACCGAGGCCCGTAGCGGGAGGTCAGATCGAAGCGGCTGGGCAGCAGCAATGAGAGCGTCGCCCACCGTCCAGTCCCGGTGTAGGGTGATCGTTTGGGTGATTTCATTCCGCAACTCGAACTCCGGAAAGGCCAGGTCCTGCTCATCCTCCCCGATCAGAATGACATCGGGGTCATTACTCAGCCAGCCATCGCTGGTGTACTCGTGAAAAACAAGGACCCGCCAGTAGCGCCCAGCAGGTGCATCCACGTCTGCAATCGGTGTATCGGCCAGATTTACCGGGCCGCCAAAGAACATGCGCCGCTGGCCCAACACCACCAAGGGTGGCTCATTCTGATAGTTGAGATCTCGAAAGATACGGGACGACTTGTCCTGAAACTGCCGCCAAGGCTCCCCCACCTTGTCCCAGAATGGCTGAAAGGGACGACTGGCCAGCGCCACGGGCGCAACCCATGCCAACAGGATGACCACCAGCGAGATGAGCAGTCCAGCTCGCAGAAATACCGAGATCAACTCCGAACTGTAACCGACATGCTCCGAGCGCCACTCTTGTTCGTAAAGCGCCAAACTTGCCCGTACCACCAGGAGTAGAGAGAAAAGGAGAAAGAGGATGAGATAAACGGTCATATCCTCGGTGGTATAGTTGATGTTCAACAGCAGAGCCACACCACAGACAATGACCGCCCACCAAACCCGCTGCCAGCGGAAGATGGCCCAGGCGCTAAAATAGGCCAGAATCCACATGAGACAGGCTAGTAGAAGGAGAAAAATGTGGTTGTCGGCAGTCGCTCCCTCGGTGAAGGGAACAAACAGAAAGTCAAGGAAGCGCGTCTCCAATTCTGCCACCGCCAATGCCGGTGAAAAGCCCATCGATCTTGCCAGCACCTGGCTGGTGAGGTAGATGGCCCACGTCCACCCAGCCAGCAGCGAAAGGAGATGTGCCATACGGTTGGGTACACGGCTCTTGGCCAGCACGATCCCCATCAAGCCGCCTATCAACACCATGCCCTGCAGGATGGAAAGACCATCGGTCCATTCCGCGACCTGGATGGCCCAGGCCACACAGAGGAGCACGAGAAGCAAGCAGATGACCGTTACCCAGCCCTCCCGCAATTCCAGTTCTGAAAACATACCCCCGTCTTTCTAGTCGCCGGGCAGGCGATAGGTTGGCTGCCCAGCAGGAAAAACCATTCAAGCCCAGAGTCGCAACACCAAGAGCCGTGGCGATCCATGGATCGCGGGCTCACACCTGCGCCTCACACCCCGTTCCCCGAACGCACCTGTAGTAATAACCCCGTTCAGGTGCTGCGGGTTCACTTGTGCATTCTAGCCTCAAAGACAGCAAAAGTCAAGGTCCGGGACGTTTGACAAGCCCTCCAAAGGATGCTATCATAGCCCAGCGTGCCCGCACAGGCGTCGACGCCCCAGGCTCAGTGGGGCGTCTCGCTCGTCCACTGCCAGTGGCGGCGCAGGATCTGTTCGCACGTGAACTGCCCTGCGCCTGGCCAGCGATCGAGACAATGTCTATGGAATGGTTCCGCTCCCTGCCGGCTTACAGGCAAAGGATCTATGCGCTCTTGATCGGCGCTATCTTGATCACCCTGCCCTGCTATTGCACAGGGTTTCTTCTCTTGGTCTTGGCACCTGCCCAACCCGACCCACAATTGCCGCCGACCTGGACGCCGCCACCGACGCTCACACCTACGCCAAGCTTGCCACCGACGCTGACACCCTTGCCCACCTTCACTCCGGCTACCAGCGAGACGCCGCGGCCTGGAGCCAGTGCCACATTCACCCTCACACCTACGCCCTCGCCCACGCCAACACATACGCCCCCCAACACGAGCACGCCAACCTACACCCATACACCAACCTCGACCCCTACGCCGACCGCCACAGACACTGCCATTCCACTGCCTACCCATACATCAACCGCAACCCAGACACCAACAGCCACAGATACGACGGCACCCACGCTGGCTCCGACGAACACCAGCACGCCGACCAGCACCCTGACCCCAACCTGGACACCGACGCCAAGCCTGACGCCAACCCCGACCTCGACCAACACACCGACTCCCTCCTTGACGCCGACCAGCACACTGACCACGACCACCAGCTTCTAGGGAGGCCAACCATGCAGGAACGGTACTCAACAGCCGGATCTCCAATCTCCGTCGAGAGGGCTGTGTGAAAAGAAGACACAGGCTGCAATTGAGTGATGAACAACAACTGATCGTCGGCGTTCTACTGGTCATCCTGCTGGCAATCTCTTTGCTCTACTGCCTGGGCTTTGCCAGTATTGCCGTACGCCATACGTGGGAAAATGCCCCCCTGCCGTGGAACGATGCCGGCAGCCAGGAGGGGAGCACAAGCGCGCCATCCCCCCCGATCGTCGAACCCACGGACCCAGGCGCCGCTCCCCAGTGACTTTGGTTGGGCCCGATTCGACTCGGGAAGAAACCTTTGGACAGTGGGAGAACTCGCAGAGTATTTGACAGCACATCGGTTCAAAGTTATAATCGGCGGGCTGTGTGCCGTTCATTGTCAGGAGAGAGAGGGAAAGACCAGTGGACATAGTCCCCTTGATGAAGCGACTCTCAGAAGCCAACGGCGTCTCGGGCTACGAACACGAGATACGTGAAATCGTCCAAGAAGAGTTCGGACGTCACGCCGACAAGGTACGGGTCGACAGGCTTGGAAACGTCATCGCACTCAAGAAGGGCAAGGGCAAGAAGCCACGGCCGGCGATCCTGCTTGCCACGCACATGGATGAGATCGGGCTCATCGTGTCCGAGCTGGAAGAGGGCTTTATCCACTTTCAGCAGGTAGGCGGCTACGACGACCGGGTACTGTTGGGCCAGGAGGTCACGGTCCACGGGCGCCGGGCTCTGCCCGGTATCATCGGCGCGCGCCCTCCCCACGTCCTGCCCCACAGCGAGCGCGACAACCCCATCCCCTACGACAAACTGCTCATAGATGTGGGGCTATCGCCCCAAGAACTGCCTGACGTGGTGCGGGTCGGGGACCTGATCACCATGCGGCGCGAATTGGTCGAGCTCAAGGGTGGGTTGATGGCGGGCAAGGCGCTGGACGACCGGGTATCGGTCGTGGCTGCTGCCGTATGCCTGGAGGAGCTGAGCCGGATGCGCCACCAGTGGAACGTTTATGCCGTCGCCACTGTCCAGGAAGAGGTTGGCCTAAAGGGTGCGATCACCAGCACCTACGACCTGAAACCGGACGTCGGCATTGCCATCGACGTGACCTTTGGCGATCAGCCTGGCACACCCGACGAACACACCTATGGCCTGGGAAAGGGGCCAACCATCGGCGTGGGTCCGAACTTTCACCCCAAGCTGCAGCAGGCCCTCGTCGAGACGGCCAAGGCGCTGGAGATGGGCTACCACCTGGAGCCAGCAGCCCGTCCGGGCGGCACCGACGCCTACGCCATCCAGGTCTCCCGCCAGGGAATCCCTGCCGGTCTGATCTCCATCCCCGTGCGCAACATGCATACCCCGGTCGAGACGGTATCGGCCAAGGATGTGGAACGCACAGGCCGGCTCCTGGCCGCCTTTATCTCGCGGCTGGATGAGACCTTCCTCGATAGCCTGGTCTGGGATCTGGGTCTCGACGACGAAGAGGAGTAGGAGGCCGACTTGCTGCTAGAAACACTCTCGAACGCCTTTGGTCCTTCCGGCTGCGAAGATGAGGTTCGCCGCCTGCTGGCGCGGGCACTGCGCGACAAGGTAGACGATCTGCAGGTCGATGCATTGGGCAACCTGATCGCGTTCAAGCAGGGCACGGGTCCCGAACCGCGCCTGAAGGTCATGGTAGATGCCCACACCGACGAGGTTGGGCTGATGATCACCCGCATCGAGAAGAATGGAATGCTGGGCTTCCAGGCAGTGGGTGGCATCGACCCCCGGTTACTGATGGCAAAAGGAGTCGTGGTCGGTGAAGGGCGAATCCCTGGTGTCATTATCGCCCCCCCTGTCCATCTGACCAAACCAAAGCAGCGCAAACAGGTGATCCAGATCGATCAACTTGTCATCGACATCGGCGCGAGCAGCGAAGACCAAGCCAAGGAACTGGTCGGGATGGGAGATTACGCGGCCTTTGACACCCGCTTCCAGGTGCTCAGCGAAGATGGCCTGCGTACCGTCAAGGGCAAAGCATTTGACGATCGCATCGGCTGTGCCGTCGCCGCTGCCCTGGCCGACGGCGGATATGGCGTGGACCTGTACATCTCCTTCAGTGCCCAAGAAGAGGTGGGGCTGCGCGGGGCACGGGTTGCCGCTTTCCGCATCGACCCTGACCTGGCTATCGCTCTCGAGGGCACCATTTGCGACGACACTCCCAAGAAAGAGGATGTTAGTCCCACCACCGAGCTGGGCAAAGGGCCGGCCATCACCGTCATGGACCGTTCCTTTGTCGCAGACAAGCGATTGGTACGCATCCTGACCGAGGTAGCCGAAGCCAATGGCCTGCCCTACCAGATCAAACAACCTGGCATGGGTGGTACCGACGCCGGTGCCATTCATCTGTCCAAAGCAGGCGTACCATCGGCGGGCGTGTCGGTGCCCTGCCGCTACATCCATGCCCCGGCAAGCATGGCCAGCCTCAACGACTTTGACCACGCGGTGACCCTGGTCAAGGCCACGCTGCAGGCACTACCCGAAAAGTGGACAGCCGCGTGATCCGTGAACCGCGGCTTGTGAACCGTGATTCGTGAGGAGAACACCTGTGAAAGACCTGATTAAGAAGCTGACCGAAGCCTATGGCCCCTCTGGCCACGAAGAGCCGATCCGCGAGATCATCCACGCTGAGGTACAATCCCTTGCCGACGAGGTCCGCGTGGATGCCCTCGGAAATCTGATTGCCCTGAAAAAGGGCAACGGCGATGGGAAGAAGGTCATGCTCGCCGCCCACATGGACGAGATCGGCCTCATCATCAGCTATGTGGATGAGAAGGGCTTCTTGCGCGGCCAGCCCATTGGCGGCGTGGACGTGATGACCCTCGTCGGTGGCCGGGTGCAATTTGCCGATGGTGTCTTGGGCGTCATCGCGCCCGAAAAACGGGGGGAGTTCAAGAACAAGCCAGAGCTGACCAAAGTCTATATCGACATTGGCGCTGCCAGCCGTGAGGAAGCAAATACACGTCTCGGCCAGGCGGTCAGTTTCGTGCGTCCCTTTGCCGACCTGGGCCAGCGGATTGTGGCCAAGGCTCTGGACGACCGGATCGGTTGTGCAGTGCTCATCGAGACCCTGCGTCGGCTCAAAGATTCGCCCCACGACGTCTACTTTGTCTTCAGCGTCCAGGAGGAGGTTGGACTGCGCGGGGCACGCACCAGCGCCTACGGCCTGGAGCCCGAGGTCGGCATCGCGGTGGATATCACGATGGCCGCGGATACCCCAGAGGCCCCCAAACTGGCCATGAAGCTGGGCGCCGGGCCGTGCATCAAGGTGAAGGACTCGGGCATGCTCGCTCACCCTGGTCTGAAGGACCTGCTGATCGAGACTGCCGAGGCGGAAGAGATTCCCTACCAGCTCGAGGTTCTGTCTGGGGGTACCACCGACGCCGCCGCCATCCAGCTTGCGCACAGCGGGGTGCCGTCCGGCTGCGTCTCCCTCGCCTGCCGCTACTTCCATACCCCATCGGAAATGGTGGACATGGACGACGTCGAAAACACCGTCAAGCTGTTTCTGGCCGTGCTGGAACGCCCTATCGAGCTGTAGCTGAGCAACGGGGCGCGATAGTGGGTGAGTGATCGCCATGTACCCCTGGAACTGGCTCTGGTCTCGGTTTCTCCGCCGCCTGGCCGACGCCCACCGGCACTTTGGCAATCAGTACGGCAATCGGCAGGAGTACCGGGCGGCCGTAGGAAACTATTCTCGTGCTATCCACCTCGACCCCAGCTACACCGAAGCCCTCTATAGCCGGGGAGTGCTCTTCTGGCGCGAGTTGGGTCAGTACGAGAGCGCTATCCAGGACCTGACGCGCGTGCTGCAACTGGATCCCTCCTGGGCGATGGCATACCTGAACCGGGGTCTGGCCTTCAAGATGCAACAGGATTACCAAAGCGCCACCGCCGATTTCGAGCGCTTTCTGGAAAAGGGCCAGGATGAGTTTTGGTTGGAGGCCGCGAGCCGGCAACTGGTCGAACTGCGCGAAGAGATGGGAGATGGGACCGGATCCTAAATGGCCATAACAGTTCTCTATGCACTTGTCGGCCTGCTGGTCGGGGCGGCCATCAACCTCTGTGCCGATCAACTGCCTCTCTGGCGGAAGATCCGCCGCACTCCCTTTTGCCCCTTCTGCGACGCACCCCGCCCGGCATGGGCCTGGATCAGCACTCTGGCCTTCCTCAGGCTAAAGCCCGCCTGCCCTCACTGTGGGGCGCCGATACCCTGGCGCCATCCCCTCGTAGAGCTGGGAACGGCGGCTCTGTTTGGCTTTCTCTGGTACTGGTACG
>JASFHU010000180.1:0-7697 GCA_050123055.1 Anaerolineae bacterium | reverse complement strand
GCCTCAGGGGACGCTGGTTCTCAAAAGCACCTATCACGGCCATGTGCAGACCGATCTGTCCCAGATCGTGGTCGACGAGGTCCAGGTCGTGGGTTCTCGCTGCGGACCGTTCGGTGCTGCGCTTCGCCTATTGGCACAGGAACTGGTGGACGTGGCCTCGCTTGTCGAGGCTGAGTATCCGTTGGACCAGGCCCTGGCTGCCTTTGAGCATGCTGGGCGGCGGGGAGCGCTCAAGGTTCTGGTACGACCCTGATCGGCGTAGCGAGTTCCTCCCGCCCCAAGCCTCTCTTCACTGGAGCACCCTATCCAGAATGCTGGAGCCTAGATGCACGAGATAATGCCTCAAGAAATCAGTGGTAGTCAAGTCCTCGCCTACGGCGCGCTGGAAGCTGGGGTACAGTTTGTCACCGGCTATCCGGGTTCACCGAGCACAAGCGTCGTGGATGCTCTGAAGGATCTGGCCGGTGATCGACTGCGTATCGAGTGGGCCATCAACGAAAAGTCAGCCTTTGATACTGCCTTTGGTGCCTCCTTGGCAGGGACGCGGGCACTCCTCTGCCTCAAGAGTGTGGGACTCAACGTCGCCCTCGACTCGTTGATGGTCAGCAACCTGGCCGCCGGCGACGGCGGCTTTGTGATCCTGGTAGGCGACGACCCGGGCGGCTGGGGCTCACAGAACGAGGAGGACTCGCGGCTGCTCGTTGCCGCCGCCGAGATTCCCCTCTTCGAACCGGCCTCCCTGACGGCTGCCGGTAACCTGATGCGCTACGCCTTTGAGCTGTCGGAGCAATTCCGTATTCCAGTCGCAGTCCGTATCACGCGGGCCCTAACTGTAGAGCGGGTCGCGGGGGCGTCCCCACCATCCACGGAGCGCGCTCCACGCCCGATCGCTTTCCCGCGACAGCCCGATCGATTCAACGTCTTGCCCATCCACGTGGTCAATATGCACCAGCGATTGCAGACCACCATGCAGGAGATACAGGCTCAACCTGGGCAATCGCTTCTGAATGGAATCGCAGGCCAGGGTTCCCAGGGGGTGCTCGCCGCCGGGTTCGCCTACCACAAGCTGAAAGAGGTACTGGATCAGAGCCAAGATCCCCCGTTGTCCCTCCTCCATCTTGGTACCCTCAACCCGCTGCCAGAGGGTCAGATCGCAGACTTTATGAGGAAGCTGGATGCCGTTCTGGTCCTGGAAGAGACCGCACCTTTCATCGAGACCCAGGTGCAAGCACTCGCACATAGGGCTGGCCTGCACCTGCCGGTGTACGGGCGCAGCAGCGGTCATCTACCGGGAGCGGGGGAGATATTTGGCCATCACATTGTCGAGGCCCTGACGGACCTGCTGCCCGCTTGGCCCTGGCCGATCTTCGAGCAGGATGACCGGGGCATGCCCAGCCGGCAACCATTGTGCGACGATTGCCCCTACATCCCTACCTTCCAGGCCCTCCTGTCGGTCCTGGAGCGCCATGGTGGGCGGGATGCCTTCATTGTTACCGGCGAGACGGGCTGCATGGTACGCGCCCAACTGCCCCCCTGGGAGCTGCTCGACGCCAAGTACGCCATGGGTTCCAGCATCGGTCTGGCGGCGGGCCTGGCCCGGACAGGTGTCCCGCAAAAGATCGTAGCCCTCTCTGGCGACTCGGCCCTTTTGCACAGTGGGTTGGGTGAGTTGATCGACGCAGCACAGGCGGGCATAAGTCTGCTTGTGGTGGTCCTGGCCAACGAAACCACGGCCCTTTCTGGCGGGCAGCCCCACCCGGGTACTTTGCGCGACACCCAGGGACGTCCGCGCCAGCCGGTAGACCTGTACGCGCTGGCCCAGGCGGCCGGGGCTGACATGGTTCTCAAAGTCGACCCTGAGGAGCGAGAGGCTACCGAATCTGCCCTTGAAGAGGGACTGACGTCGGATGGGCTCGCAGTGGTCATCGCCCGCCGAGCCTGCCCCCTGTGGGAGTGAGGCGCGGCCTGCGCCCAGGCGATAGCGTCTTGAACCTAGTGCATTAGGAAAAGCAGTCTACTTCCCTACATCCCCTCTGTCGAGGATAGGCGAAATGCACATAGGATGGCATACTTGTGCCTGCGATCCGTTGCGCCTCCGTACATGCCCTTCCCAGGCACTCTCATCCGCCACGTTGCTCTCCGATGCCGCCCCAGTTCGCTCTCTATCTCATCAAACGTTGCTTCGGGATGCGCCTTGTGCCAGACATTGAAGTCGTCCCACAACTCTGTAGCCCGCTCGATGAACTCTTCTCTTGCTTCAGTTGCTGTGCGCCGCGCAGGTGATTGTCGCCCAGGGATGCTTTTCCTCCTCGGGATCGATGGGTGCTATCTCGCCCTCACCTTATCACACCTGTGCCCGTGTCGCAGAACGGCACCCGTTCATCTTGCCCAGAAATCTGGGACACACCCTGATGGGGTCTCTGAGGGACGAGTACTGCATGATGCTTTGCGCTTTCGTTGTTTTTCGTGTATCATGTCGTTGGAGGAGCAGCGTCGTGGAACAAGAGAGGGAGGTTGGGATGGCTACCCTGTACATCACGTCGACGGAGACCTTTTCGGGCAAGAGCGCCCTGTGCGTGGGCATAGCCAAGCGGCTGCAGAATGACGGCTTTTCCATCGGATACATGAAACCGGTGAGCAGCGGCGAGCGTCTGGACGCCGGTCTGGTAGATGAGGATGCAGACTTTTTCAAACAGACCTTTGACCTTCCCGATTCCCTGGACGACATGAACCCTATTGGGCTGGCTCCTCGCGCGGTGGAAGCGCTCCTCGAGGGCAAGGACGAGGTCGATTTTGGCGGCAGGCTGAGTGCGGCCTATGAGAGAATTGCAGAGGGTCGCGACGTCATCGTCCTGGAGGGAGGCTCCAGCTTGCGGGAAGGGTACTTGATCGGCCTGCCTACACCTGAGGTAGCCCGGATGTTCGAGGCTAGTGCCCTGGTGGTCATCAAGTTCAATGATGATCTGCAAGTACTGGACGATGCATTGACGGCGCGAGCCCGACTGGGTGGCTCACTCGTTGGCGTGGTCTTGAATGCCATTCCGCGGCAGCGCATGCCGTTCGTCCAGGGGATGGTCAAGCCAGCCCTGGAAGCACGAGGTATACCGGTCTTTGCAATCCTGCCACAGGAGCGACTGTTGCTGTCGGTGAGCGTAGGTGACCTGGTTGAGTTTTTGTCCGGCAAGATTCTCTGTTGCGGCGACAAGGTGGATGAGCTGGTTGAACACTTGATGGTGGGGGCCATGAGCGTGGATTCTGCGCTGTCCTATTTCCGCCGTAAACCGAACAAGGCTGTCATCACGGGTGGCGACCGGCCGGACATCCAGCTAGCAGCCCTGGAGACGAGCACCAAGTGCGTGATCCTCACCGGTAACCTGCGCCCCAGTCCGATCATTCTTGGTCGTGCGGAAGAGGTAGGAGTGCCCATGATTCTGGTCCGCCAGGACACCTTGACGGCTGTCGAGGTGATCGAGCGCTTTTTCGGCAAGACTCGTTTTCACCTTGAGAAGAAGGTGCGGCGCTTTGAGGAGATGCTTGCGGACCGATTTGACTATGAGCGGTTGTATGCAGTTCTTGGACTAGAGTAGGGAATGCACATAACATAGGAGGAAGAAATGACGTCTATTGAAGCGATGGTCGGTCGGGAGATTCTGGATTCTCGGGGCAACCCGACTGTGGAGGTTGAGGTATTGCTGGAATGCGGAGCCGTGGGCCGGGCAGCGGTGCCATCTGGTGCATCGACTGGCGTCCACGAGGCTGTGGAACTGCGCGACGGCGACCCCGACCGCTATGGCGGCAAGGGAGTTCGTAACGCAGTGGACAATGTGAACGATGTCATGGCCGATGATCTGTGGGGCTTTGATGCTCTAGATCAGGTCGCGCTGGACGAGCACCTGATCGAGCTGGACGGCACGACCAACAAAGGCAAGCTGGGCGCCAATGCCATCCTGGGCGTCAGCCTGGCGGCGGCCAAGGCCGCAGCCGAGGCGGTGAACCTGCCGCTCTACCGCTACATCGGCGGGGTGACGGCACGGACGCTACCGGTACCGATGATGAACATCCTCAACGGCGGCAAGCACGCCATGGATGGACCCGATCTGCAGGAATTCATGGCCATGCCTGTAGGGGCTTCCTCCTTTGCCGAGGCACTGCGCTGGGGAGCCGAGACCTATCACGCGCTGAAAAAGGTGCTCAAGAGCAAGGGCCTTAGCACCGGCGTGGGTGACGAAGGTGGGTTTGCGCCATCCCTCAAGTCCAATGAGGAGGCGGTGGAGTTGATCATCGAGGCCATCTTGCAAGCAGGGTATGAGCCGGGCAAGGACATCTTTGTGGCTCTCGACCCGGCTGCCAGCGAGGTGTTCGAAGATGGCAAGTATGTGCTGAAAAAGGAGGGGCGTTCCCTCAGCGGTGAGGAGATGGTAGACTTTTATGAGGACTGGGTAGACAAGTTCCCCATCATCTCCATCGAGGATGGACTGGACGAGGACGACTGGGACACCTGGGTGCTGATGCAGAAGCGCCTGGGTGATCGGCTGCAGATCGTGGGCGATGATCTCTTGGTGACCAACGTCGAACGGCTCAAGCTGGGCATCGAGCGGCAGGCGGCCAACAGCATCCTCATCAAACTTAACCAGATCGGAACGCTGACCGAAACGCTGGCCGCCATCGAAATGGCCAAGCGGGCAGGCTGGACCGCTGTCGTCTCCCATCGCTCCGGCGAAACGGAAGACACAACGATCGCCGATCTGGTTGTGGCGACTAATGCCGGGCAGATCAAGACCGGTGCGCCCTGCCGGAGCGACCGCGTGGCCAAGTTCAACCAGCTGCTCCGCATTGAGGAGGAACTGGGTTCCATGGCCGCCTATGCCGGGATGGGTGCCTTCTATAACCTCGAGCGATAGCTTTCTGCTGGCGCTTACTCCAAAGCCCCACCGAGCCTTCAACTGGTGGGGCTTTCTGTTTGTCGCGACTTGGGAACCAGGAACCAGGCCAGTACTGCCGCCAGGGCGAGTATCCCAGCAGTGAGCAGGAATGACGCCCGCAGCCCCACAGTCACTGCCACACTGGCACCGAGCATCGGCCCCACTGCGTTGGCCATGGCGACCACACTCGAGTCCACGCCATAAACTGCCCCCTGGCGCCCCTCCGGGGCCAGGGTGGCCAGCAGGGCGCTCATGGAGGCCAGCACGCCGCTCATCACCAGGCCGACAGCGCCCTGCAGTACGAGCAGTTGCCATGGGCTGGTGACAAAGAATTGGGGCACGTAGAGGATGGCGGTACCGACGGCACAGGCTAGTAGTACGCGCCGGTAGCCAAGCCGGTCGCTGGCCCGTCCCAGCGTCACCGCTCCGATGGCTCCCGTTGCCGCGCGCACACCCGCAATCAGACCAGTGATGGTTGCCACACGGGCCGTTGGCGGAACCAGGCTCTGAATGAACAGCGGGAGCACCGGACCCATCAGGCGCAGCGCTGAGCGTACCATGAAGCGAATGCCGAATATGGACACCAGGCCGCGATCGTGAACCACCAGCTTCAGGCCATCCCAGAATCCATCGCTGGAACCGTCCTTCTGGCGGGCTGGCGGCTGAAAGTCCTCCTCCACAAAGCGCCAGACGGTCAGGCCAGCAAGAAAGAGCAGGCTGCCGGTCACCCAGAACGCTGCACGGTAGCCCCAGGTGTCGGCCACCAGCCCACCCAGCAGGGGCCCCACCGAGGCGCCGGTCCAAACTGCCATTTGCAGGAGTCCTAGCGCGTACCCGGAGCGCTCGCGCGGCGCGGAGCTTGCCACCAGCGTCGTCGCGGCGGGGACGGTTCCGGTGAGCATGCCCTGAATGGCCCTCAGGATGGCCAGTTGCCACACATTCTCTACAAAGCCCATGGCCGTCAACACCACCGCCCCGCCGAACATTGCCCGCTGAACCATCAGCTTTCGTCCATAACGATCGGCGACGGAACCCCAGATGGGGGCAAAGATGGCCATTGTGACAGCCTGGGTGGCAAAGAGTATGCCTGACCATAGCTCAACCTGATGGAGCTCGGTGACGCCCAGTTCCTGGACAAAGTAGGGCACGAAGGGAAAGATGACGGCAAAGCCCGCAATGGCTACCAGTTCGGCGATCCAGATGACGTACAGATTTCGTTTCCAGGTTTCCAAGTTTGACCTCGATGTCCGGCCTGGGTAAAGGGAGAGTAGTAGGAGCTGCCAGGGAAGGCCAGCGATCAGCGCCTAGTCGTGCCCGCCTCGGCGATCGGCCGCACAATACTGGCAAAGGTGTCGGGGTCACGCCCTCTGCGCGCGGCTCCCAAGCCATCCAGGCAGGGCAGGGCCAGTAGATCCTGGGCGTAGGCGGGAGAGACACTGCCTCCATACGCCACGCGGACAGCCTCCGCGGTGTTCCGACCAAAGTGCTTCGCCAGCCACTGGCGAATGAACCGGCAGCCAGACTCCACGTGGGCCGGTGACGCGGGCTCAGCGATACCGATCGACCACTCTGGCTCATAGACAAATACCATGACGGTCATTTCCATTTTCCAATTGGCCAAAGCGATTGGTTTGCGTCTCATGCTTGCCAATTATAGCACTCTCTGGACGGGTGTCCAACTGGTGGCTTGCCGCGGGCCGTCAGATGTGATATACTACCCGACGTGGCCGATATTGTTGTTCCACCCTACTGGATGCGGCTCGCTGCGGAGGATCTCTGTGGCACTGTGATGGTGATCGGTGCGCCGGACACCGGCAAGTCCACGCTGGCTGTCCATCTGTATCAGAGTCTGTGCCGGCGAGGCCGCCGTACTGCGTACCTGGACGCGGATGTGGGCCAGAGCATCTTGGGCTTGCCGACCACACTGAACGTTGCCCTGGCGCAGGAACCTGGCGATCCCAGCTTCCCACCGCAGGGTGCACGAGCCGCCTTCTTTGTGGGAGCAGTCACGCCACGTGGTCATATGCTGCCGACAGTGATTGGCAGCTACCGGCTCCAACAGAAAGCATTCGAGCTGGGTGCCGAGGTGATTGTCTTGGATACCACCGGCCTCGTGGACAGCAGCCACGGGGGGAAGGCACTCAAACAATGGAAGATCGAGTTGCTTACCCCTGGGGTGGTGATTGGCCTGCAGCAGGGACGTGAACTGGAGCCGATTCTTTGGCCTTTGCGCCGGGATGGACGAGTCCGGTGCGTCGAACTGTCCGTCTCATCCCACGTGGCGGTACGGTCACGGGAGGCGCGCATCGCCCGCAGGCGGGAGGGGCTGGCTCGTTACTTTCGCGGAGCGCGGCCGCACAGAGTGGTGCTCCAGCAGATGGCGGTCTATGATCTGGAGCGACTGGCCAGCAGTGCATTGTTGGCTTTTCAGGACGGAGAGGGTCTGGTCCTGGGCCTGGGGGTCGTGGAGGAGATCGTCCAACCCGCAGCAACTATCGTGGTGCGCACACCATTGGCGGATCTGGAGGGTGTAATGAGCGTGCGCTTTGGCGCGGCCCGCTGGGATCTGCTGGGTCAGCGTGAGATCCGAGTGCTATGAAGCCAAAACTTCGAGGAATTGAGGCCCATCCGATACAGCACCAGGGGCAACAGATGATCCTACTCCGGGATCCGCTGCATCTGACCGATGCCCAGCTTGCGATCCCGCGGCCCCTAGGTCCATTGCTGGGACTGATGGATGGCACCCGCGACGAGGAGGCCCTGGAGGCAGCGTTG
>JASFHU010000179.1:0-7702 GCA_050123055.1 Anaerolineae bacterium | reverse complement strand
CGCTGTTACCCCCCGGGGGGACGGTAGTCAGCGATCTTTTTGGTCGCCTGGTCGATCTCTTCCGGTGTCAGAAGCACCGTAGTCTTGACCTTGGCCCCTCCAGCGGCGGTGATCTGAAGAGCCAGGGCAGCAGCGTCGACGTTGTCGGGCAGATCGACGATGGCAAAGACATCGGTGTAGCCGAAAGCATAGTAGAACGCCTCCAGCGTTCCCCCGGCACCCTTCACCGCCTTGGCCACTGCCGCTCGACGCGACGATCCGCCCTCTTTGAGAAGCCCCTTCAACCCTGTGTCGGTATAGCTTGCCTGATAAAGAAACTTGGCCATCTGATTCCTCCTATTCTCATTCCTATCCATGTCATCCAGACGTCAACATCTTCCCACTTGCCAAAGGAACTCTGTCTGAGCTTATAAAGACCACCTCCTTTGCGAAAAGAGAATTCGGTTAGCCCCAGCGTGAGATCGAGATGCGGAAACCTTGAGTGGAAGATTCGGTTTTTCAGGAGAGTGCCACGGTGGATGTGTTGCAATGCCCTATTGCACCTCCATTATACAGCAGAGTTGGGCAGAAGTCAATGAGCTTTCAACCGAAACTGGGATTGCCAGTTCTGTGTTTCGTTGCTATAATCGGCGTGTAGCACAGGATCCCGTCACATCACAGCACCCACGGCAGCAACACGACGCACGGACGCGACCGGACCCCGGGGAAGAGTTTATCGCATGGTTGAGTCACTCAAGTCAAGCTGCCATGGCAGGTAGGCAAGCAGCTTCGAGTCTATCAAAGGGAGGAATAGGTGCGACACTTCTGCGATCTGGAAAACAGAGAAGCCAAAGAGGTCGTCCCCGGTGTGCACATTCGCACGTTTTGGGGCAATGAAATCCTGCTATCCATCGCCGACCTGGAGACCAACGTTGCTATGCCCCTTCATAGCCATCCCCACGAGCAAGCAGGCACCGTTATCTCTGGCGAGCTAGAACTGACCATCGACGGGGAAACGCGATTGGTCAAGCCTGGGGATACTTTCATCATTCCTGGTGGGGTGGAGCATGGTGCCAGGACAGGCGACATCCCCGCCAGAGTGTTGGATGTTTTCAGCCCCGTCCGGGAGGACTACCAATACTGATCCGTTCAAGCTCGGGTGTGGGAAAGTGGGCAACTGGTGGTTGCCGGCCGGCCCTATTCCCTAGCCTCACTGTGCGCCATGCCGTACAGTCGCTTCCCCCACGATCATGGGGTACCTGCGGTACCGGGTGGGTGGGTGATCTGTTGCTGGGTACAGTGACCAGAGGGGAGGCAGTGGTGATTCGCGTATGCCATGAGCAGGACATCGACAGAATCTACGAGATCATCAACGACAGCGCCCGCGCCTACAAAGGTCACATCCCGGAGGACCGCTACCATGAACCCTACATGCCCCGGGACGAGCTCCGGTCAGAGATAGCCAGCGGCGTGGTCTTTTACGGCTACGAAGCGAATGGTCTCCTGGTCGCCGTCATGGGCATCCAGGACAAAGGACCCGTGATCCTCATCCGGCACGCCTACACCAGCACCGAGCTGCGCGGCCGGGGGATCGGCTCCCGCCTGATCGAGTTCCTCCTGGGGATGACGGCCAAGCCGGTGCTCATTGGCACCTGGCGGGATGCAGAATGGGCCATCAGGTTCTACCAGAAGCATGGCTTCAGGCTGGTTGGTGAGGAAGAGAAGAACCGGCTGCTGAGAAGGTACTGGTCCATACCGGAGAGGCAAGTTGCGACCTCTGTCGTACTCGCTGACCAGCGATACCAGGCGGAATTGGCTTCTGGCTCGTGATTGATGTATGGCCCTCACCTGCCAGCCTCTGCCGTGTTCCCCTCTTGCCGGGCGGGTGGCGTTTGACAGCCAGCGCCGAATGCATTATACTTGGGATGACTGGACCTCCTCTTGTTCTCGTGGTCCTGCATCTCCACACCACCGGACTTGCCAGTTCCGGTACCCAGTCCTGATCCATCCGAGCC
This sequence comes from Anaerolineae bacterium, assembly GCA_050123055.1. Classification (GTDB taxonomy): domain Bacteria; phylum Chloroflexota; class Anaerolineae; order JAAYZQ01; family JAAYZQ01; genus JASFHU01. The sequence goes on along the minus strand of JASFHU010000179.1, from coordinate 5,708 downwards.
ATCTCCGTCAAACTGTGACGTTCTGAACACCCGTCGAGCGCAGACTAACCGAATAAGGACGATGAAAGGAGTGTCCGCAATGAGATTCCGTTTTCGCATTGGCCGCCTGGTTGGTATGGCCTTGGTGCTTCTGGCGCTGCTTGTGATCGCTCAGGTGCCGGGAGGTGACCTCGCTGCTCAGGATTCGGCGTTATCTCTGTCCGTCTCCTCGCAGTTCGCCGCATCGTTGCCAGCCGGCCCCGCCGCCGTCGTCGACTGTGCTGACACCGGTTGCCCCAGCGGACCGGCCACCCTCGACAAATGTGTAGAGCGCACCGACTTTTGCGTCTACTATACCACTGCCAGCATCTCTGAAACCGAGGCCGAGTGGGCCGCAGACCGCGTCCAGGACTACTGGGACCGCTTTGTCGCTCTCGGCTTCGAGGAGCCCAAGCACAGTGGCAAGCTCCGGGTCGAGCTGTCCAACATCACCACCGACTGCAATGGTGGTACGGGCTGGTACGGTAACTATATTACTACCTATGCTGCTTGCTTTGATAGCGATCTCATGGCCCAGCAAACCCTGGGGCACGAGTTGACCCACCGCGTCCAGTACGCCCACGACACAGGGTCCGCGCCAATACAGACCAAGTTCCTCAAGGAGGGCACAGCCCGCGCCACGGAGGACAACTGGTTCACCAACATCGATCACCGCACCGATGCCCTGACGGCCGACTTTTCCTTCTACCTCCAGATTGCAGAGTACTTTGCCTCGGCCAACAACGACATTACCAGCGTGGCCATGCGCTACAACTCTTGCCTGTGGTGGAAGTACGCCATGGAGCAGTATGGCACCACCACCACCGAGCCGGAGCGGGGCATCGACTTTGTCCGCCAGGTCTATGAACAGACCACGGCGAACTACAGCGGCATCGGTGCCGTCAACCAAGCGCTGAGTGCCATGGGCGCCGGGACCAACTTTGACGGCTCCTTCAAAGAGTTCGCCGTCGCCAACTGGGCCAAAGATCTGGTGGGCGCACCTGGCCGCTACAACTATATCGATGAGGACGAGCCCGGAAACCCTGCACCCTACGGACCCCTGGTACCCGAGCCAGGCGGCACCATCCAGGTCGGCACCGACGCCACCTGGAACAGCCAGTGGATCTCGCGCTATGGACTGCGGTACTATGAGGCCGACCTTGGAGTCAACTGTCCCGTCGTCTCGGCCACCTTCCACCGCGACACCGATTCCCCTGCCTTTTACCACGTCATCACTCAGGATGGCACAACCTTCAAGACCCACGTCGAGGGAAGTGGCGAGGACTGGGCCCAGGCATTTCTGAACGATGGCATCACCAAGGTGGTGGCCATTCTGGGCAGCCTCGACAATAGTAGCACGGTGGATCTCACTCTGTCCTGCGCGCAGCCGGTGCTCGACATCAAGTTGCCCAACTCGGTGGCTGTGGCCATGGCCCAACCCAACTCCAAGTTCCTGGTCCAGGTGCTGGTGACCAACGGCGCCCCCGACGCCCCCGTCGTCGCCGGTCTGACCACGGGCGACTTTGCGGCGACCGTCGGCGGCGTCAACGCGCCGGTCGTTGGCGGCGGCTTTGTCCAGGAGCAGTACTGGCTCGTCGTCCAGGCGCCGGCCTCTCTGTCCGACAGCCTCTACGATCTGGAGATCACGCTGGATCTGCCCACCGGCACTGACCCTGCCGATACCAATGCCGACAGCGTGCTCTATTCCGACGCCCTCATCGACCAGGTGTTGGTCATCGACCGTTCAGGCTCCATGGGTTATGGTACCTACCCCCGTTTCCCCGCAGCCCAGGATGCGGCCAGCTTTTACGTCGACGTCACCCGCGACGACGACGGCCTGGCCGTCGTCCCCTACCACACAGACGTGTTCCCGGCTCCCTTTGACATGGCTGTCGTCGACTCGAGCGTGCGTACCAACGCCAAGATCTACATCAACGACCTTGATACCGGCAATGCCACCAGCATCGGCGATGGTCTGCACGAGGCTGTCTCCCAGGTCGCCGGTTCGCCCACCGCGAACGCGCTCTGCTCCTATGTCCTCCTCTCCGATGGCATGGAGAACACCTCACTCTACTGGTCCGATGTGGTCAGCGATGTCGTGGACAGCGGCTGCCCCGTGACCGCCATCGCCTTTGGCCCCGAATCGGACGAGACCCTGATGCAGGATATTGCGACCGCGACCGGGGGCGCCTACTATTACAACGACGTGCATCCCAGCACCCTGGCTGGTGCCGATGCCTCGCCGGTGGCCACTGATCCGATCGACACCATCTTGGATCTCGGCAGTACCTACGAGTATGCCGAGGCCCGCACCGAGGGCCGCCAGCGGCTCCTGGCTGAAAAAGGCACAGTGTCGGAAAAAACCACTCCCACCGAGCACACGGTCTTTGTTGACGAGACCATCACCGAGGCGGTCTTTTCCCTCGACTGGCTCCCCTCCTCTTACGCGACTCTGGACCTGGTCTTGGTGGATCCCGACGGCAACAAGTACGACAGGCCGTACACATTTGAAGATCGAAGAAACGAGCATGTGGGCTACCGTGTCCGCGGACCCAGACCCGGGGTGTGGACCATGCTTGTCCTTTGGGGTGGTGCCGAGTACCAGGAGGTGCCATACCAAGTGCTCGTCAGCGGGCACACCCACCTCACACTGGAGCTGCTGCTCCTGGATCGGCTCGGCACCCGTCTCCTGACCGGTAATCGGGCGCCCATCTATGTCTTTTTGACCCATAACCGGCCCGTGGCAGGAGCCATCGTCGAGGCCCTGGTCACCGCCCCCAACGGAGCCGAGACTCTGGTGCCCCTCTACGACGATGGGCAGCACGACGATGGCGCGCCCAACGACGGCTTTTACGCTGGCGTCTACACCCTGGTCACCCAGGCCAGTGCCGTCGTCCCCCAGGGGGAGGACGCTCAGCAGCCAGAGCCCAAGGACGAGGGTGCCTACCGGGTCCTGGGCCGGGCCTACATCAAGGGCAGCATCTATCGCGAAGCCCTGGGCGCTTTCTCTGTCAAAGAGAGCCCCGATCGCAACCAGAACCGGCTGCCCGATGCCTGGGAGGAAGAGTACGGCGTGGGCGACCCCTGGGGTGATCCGGACCTCGATCTTCTCCTCAACTACCACGAATTCCTGAACGGTACGGATCCCCTCGATGCCGACACCGATGATGGGGGCGAGAACGACGGCTCGGAGGTTAGCCACTTCCGCGATCCCCTCGATCCTGCCGACGACGGCCTCGACAAGCCCGACTTTTTCCAGGTCCACCCACTGAATGCCGGCGTCCTGCTCCAGTTCGACGTCAAACCTGAATACAGGTTTATGCAGCTCTACCGATCCGAAGGCCAGGCGGGTCGCTGGGTGCCGCATCCAGGCACTCCGCAGATTCCACCCACCGGTGTCTACAGCGACACACACGTTGAGAATGGCCAGACCTACTACTATGCGCTTGCCGGCGTTGCGCTGGCTCCCGCGTTTTCCGGCGCCGACAGCGCCCTGGCGGCGAGTGAGACCATCACCAGCGCCATCCTTACCAGCGAGGCGGTCACGCCCGCTCTGGACCCCGTCCCACCTGAGGCCCTGCTCATCATCAACGGCGGAGATCACAGCACATTGGATCTGAACGTCACGCTTACCTTCGCTCCCTATGAGAGTGAGGGCACGGACGCGTTGGAGGCTTTTGAGGACATCGAGTGGATGATGCTCAGCAACGACCCGTCTTTTGCAGGCGCAAGCTGGCAGCCCTTCGCTCAGGGGGTGCCGTGGCTGTTGAAGGCCAATCGCGGAGAGTATGCCCATGTCTATGCCCGCTTTGTCGATGCCGCCGAGAATCAGTCGGTTGGGACCGCGGTGGGCATGATCTACTATGGCTATCACCAGATCTACCTGCCGCTGGTCTTGAAATAGATACTCGGAGGTGTAGCTATGACACCCGACAAGGTAGTTCAACTGATCCTGGGTGGATTGACCGCCTTGGCGATCATCGGCGTTCCTGTCGTGGTTCTTTTGGTTGGGAACAGAATCGCAAATGCAGTCAAGGAGCGTGAGCTCAACGCGAAATACGTGGAGCTCGCCATAACAATCTTGGGCGAAGTGCCCTATCCCGAGCGCCAGGACGATGTACGGCGAGCACTGAGAACATGGGCCACGGAGGTGGTCAATACCCATTCCGAGATCAAGCTTCCAGAATCCACGCAGCAAGCATTGGTTGAAAGGATGCCCCTGGTGGAGCCGGAAACTCCAGTTCGTATAGGGGTTGCAGATGAATCCGGCGGTCCTGTCTCAGGCGCACAAGTCCGGTTGATTGAGCATAGTGCGAGATACCGCACAGTCAGAACCGGTGGCCGGACCGATCGCAACGGGGAGATTGGCTTTGCCTATCTTCACGGGTCTTGGATGGTTCCCTTTTTGGTGTCTGTGAAAGCGGATGGGTTTCGTGACTTCTTGAGTGAGGTTGCACCCCTGACACGTCACCATGGCAGGGTTATCGTTCTTCAAGCGGAAAGCCAGAGTGGATAGCCTAGATCAGTTTGACATTACCTTTTTGGCTTGAGAAGTCCTGGGTGGTAAGACTGGTGAGAGATATGGAACACAAGAGCAGAACCGTCGCACACATTCTTCTGACCCTGGCAGGCATAGCAGGGGTATCGGTCCTCGTAAGAGGCCAGATTTCCCCCCACTCGCTGTCCGAGAGTTTCGTTTCCGCGGCGCCCGTGCCTTTGGAATTGACTCCCTGGGCGTTCTTACCCCTTGTGGTGAGCTCGGGAGGCGCAGAAGAACCTACGCTCAGCATCTACGACCTGGATGGTGCAGAGCGGGATTGGGAGTGGTTGATGGCAACGTTCGGCGCGGTGACACTGGACCGGGGCACTGGAATGGCCGGTGTGAGTGTGCTCCGCGCGATTGAGGGGCCAACCACGTTGGTGGTTCGCATAGAGAACGCCGACGGGGACCCAATAGAGAACGTACCGGTGGTGTTCTATTGGCCGGATGCCCCCATGTTGCTGCCCGAGCAACAGGCCTGCGGCCTTGACCGCGGCCTCGTCATCCCTTCAAAGAGCAATGGGAACGCAGAGTTTGGCATGGGATCAGGTGCGTACTATTTTCCTCCGGCCGGAGGCCCCCACGTTGCTTGGGTAGCCACTGAGGGCACCGACTGTCTGGGCGGGCTGGGGATGCTGAGCGCGACGAATCACATCCACCTGGACAGTGTGTGGAGAATGCCATGAAGTATGGAATCTACTGTCTCACCTGGGCGTAGTGAGCCCTGACCCGCGCCCTGAGCTCCTGTTCCTGGCGATACTCAGGTGTATCGAGCAGTTCCCGGACAACCTCCTCGTCACGCCGGGCCACTGGCCAGTTCTCCTCGCTGGCGATGCGCAGGGCCAGCCGTGCGGCAAGGGCAGCGGCCTCGCGTAGGTCATCCAGCTCTACCTTGTCCACCGTATCGTATCGGGTGTGACCGTAGCCCCGGCCTTCCAGCGACTCGACCGCCGATTGCATGCTGCCGGTCGGCACGCCGGCCATGAAAAAGGGAAAGTGGTCGGAATGTGCCGAGGTCCTCTGGCCCACCGCAAAGGATAGCGCCATCTCCTCGCGCCAGCGCTCGACGAGCGGCTGCAGAGCGGGCCACTCGTTGAGGACAATGTCCCGATTGTTGGTCTTGGCGCCGGCGCTGTCCATGTTCAGGTAA